>JBPCWF010000582.1:0-2918 GCA_051009775.1 Hyphomicrobiales bacterium
TCTCGTCAGCCAGGTTGAAGGCGCCGGAGAACGGAGTGCTGTGCGCGCCCGAAGACTGATGCCCTGACCGGCTTGAGCGCCGCCTGAACTGCGATCCGTTCCAACCAATTCGTTGCGCATTTTTGCGCTCTAATCCGCGCTTCGCCGTGCGCATGCTCGAGGCCAGCGTGGCGGCGGGACGTGTCGCCGGATACCGGTTGCTTGGGAAGCGCGTTGAGCAGTTCGGCACAAGCCTTCGCAGTGCCGGTCATCCCGGGTGATTTCTAGTCTGCATTTCTGAACAAAACATCCGGAACGTGGCAGGCCGACGTGCAAAAAAGCCAGCCGTGCCAGTGGATTGCGATGGGTCGTTCATCCATCCCGGACGCTCTCAAAAGTCCTCCGGCGCCAGGATATAGACGTAGGAGTCCTTGCGGCTGCGCGCATAGACAGCGTCTGCGACCTCATGGATCCGTTCCCTTGTGTCGTCAAACGCCTTCAGAAGTTCGGCCTCGCCGTCGATCAGGTCCGGGACGAGAGTTCGCAGGGCGGCCGCTTCCACGAAGAACGAAATCTCGATCGCTGTGTCATAGCCCCAGAACCGCACGCGGTTTCGTGTTTCATCGTAGCTGCGGCTGAGGTTGGGAAAGCTGAGCGTCATGTTTCGGGACATCGGCGACACCGTCATTGAACGTCCGTTGCATGTCGGGCCGCAACGCTATTGCCGCCGGCCGGCAGCACCTGACGGGTGTTCTCCCGCATGAACCGCTTCTTGGGCGCTGCCGTATTTGTCGTCGTGCGTGCCGTCATCGGATACCTCTTGGTCGCCGGCCTGACCGCGCAATTGAGGGATGAGGACCGATGCCCCCTCCGTTCCGATTGTTACGACTTGTCTGCGGGCCCGACCTTCGCCGATGTCCGGTCGGACAGCGCGGCCGGTTGAGCGGTTGCCGGTGCGGCCTTCTTCGGCGTGAATTCTGTGGCCATATGATCTGGTTTTCTCTCTTGCCGCAATGATTTGCGCTGTCTGAATATATGGTGTTTACTTAATTAGATACAGCAATATGTTTCTATAATGCTTAGAATATTTGCCTCAAGAAACTTCAATTCAATACTGTACGTAGATTTATTTTTCGTTTTTTGACAGTAACGAGCTATTTATTTGGAGTACGGTGTAAGAATTTGCGCGTGTCAGTGCTCTGATGCAAAGCGCGCGAACATTGGGGGGACCATGGCAAGGCGGACCGGGTGGCCTGGAGAACGGATCCGGTCTGAGCGCGTGTTGGCGGCGCGGATGAGCGATGCTGCGGATGCACCGCCCGGCCGATGGTATGGAGCCGGAAATGCCGGCCGCCGACATTCCTGCCGGCGGCACGATCATGAGATCACGTCCTACGCGCTGTTTTGATTTATCGTGCGCCAGATCTTCTCCGGCGTGGCCGGCATGTCGATCGGTTTGCCGATGGCGTTGACCACCGCGTTGATCAGGGCCGCCGGAGAGGCGATGGCACCGGCTTCGCCGCAGCCCTTCACGCCCAGCGGGTTGTGCGGGCAGGGAACGTCGGTGAAGTCGAGCCTGATCTCGGGGAAATTGTCGGCCCTCGGCATGCAGTAGTCCATGTAGGAACCGCTGATGAGCTGGCCGGTTTCGTCGTCATAGACGACGCCCTCCATCATGGCCTGGCCGACGCCCTGGACGACGCCGCCATGGACCTGGCCCTCGACGATCATCGGGTTCATGACCGTGCCGAAATCGTCGACCGCAACCCAGTCGACCAGTTCCATCACGCCGGTGTCCGGGTCGATCTCGACCTCGGCGATGTGGGTGCCGGACGGGAAGGTGAAATTGAGCGGGTCGAAGAAGGCGGTCTCGTCGAGGCCGGGCTCGAGCTCCTCGATCGGATAGTTGTGCGGCACGTAAGCGGTGAAGGCGACCTCGCCGATGGTCACGGAGCGGTCGGTGCCGACGATGGAGAAGGTACCGTCTTCGAACGAGATGTCATCGACCGACGATTCCAGCATATGGGCGGCAATCTTCTTGCCCTTCTCGACGATCTTTTCCGCCGCCTTGAGCACCGCGGCGCCGCCGACGGGGCCCGAACGCGAGCCGTAAGTGCCCATGCCGAAGGGCACGGAGCCGGTGTCGCCATGGGAGACTTCGACGGATTCGAAGGGCACGCCCAGATGTTCGGCGATGATCTGGGCATAGACCGTCTCGTGGCCCTGGCCGTGCGAGTGGCTGCCGGTAAAAACGGTGACGGAGCCGGTCGGATCGAACTTGACGTTGCAGGACTCCCATTGGCCGACGCCGCCGCCGAGCGCGCCGACTGCGGCCGATGGCGCGAGACCGCAGGATTCGACGAAGCACGAGAAGCCGATGCCCCGCAGTTTGCCATTCTTCTCCGATTCCGCCTTGCGCTGGGCAAAGCCATTGTAGTCGATCAGCTCCAGCCCCTTGTCGAGCAGCAGTTCGTAATTGCCGGAATCGTAGGTCATCAGCACCGGCGTTTCATAGGGGAACTGGTCGGACGGGATGAAGTTGCGGCGCCTCAGCTCTGTCGGGTCGATGCCCATTTCACCGGCCGCGATATCGACCAGGCGTTCGACCACATAGGTCGCCTCGGGCCGGCCGGCACCGCGATAGGCATCCACGGGCCCCGTATTGGTGAACCCCGCCGTGACGTCGCAATAGATCGCCGGGATGGTGTACTGGCCGGACAGGAGGCAGCCATAGAGATAGCTCGGCACCGCGGTCGAGAACACCTGCAGATAGGCGCCCATATTGGCCTTGGTCGAACATCTGAGGCCGGTGATCTTGCCGTCGGCGTCGAGCGCCAGTTCGGCATGGGTGACGTGGTCGCGGGCATGGGTGTCGCCGAGGAAGGCTTCCGAGCGGTCGCCGGTCCATTTGACCGGGCGCTTGACCATCTTGGCCGACC
>JBPCWF010000583.1:0-2663 GCA_051009775.1 Hyphomicrobiales bacterium
GGTCGCGACCGTGCTGATGCTGCTCATGATCGTTGCCTGGTACCAGTTCTTCGACCTCCGCCTCATGCTCGGCAAGATCGCGGGGCGTTCATGAGCACGCGCGCGGGACAATGGGGAACCAGGGCCGCATGGGCCTTTGTCTTGCTCGTCCTTATCTTTCTCTATGCGCCGTTGATCCCGCCGGCGATCAACTCCTTCGGCAATGTCGGAGACCGGGGCCTGTTGGCCAATTACGCAGCCATCCTTGACGACCGCCGGCTCATGGCCGCCGCGCGCGTCTCGATCACCGTTGGCGTTCTGGTCGCCCTGATCTCCCCGCTGCTTGCGCTTCTGGCCGCCGAGGCGGTGCGGGTGTGGCGGGTACCGAAACTGATCCTCGGCGTTATCCTGATCCCGCTCTTCGTGCCCGGCATTTCGATGGGCGTTGCGACGGCGCTGTTCTTTCAGACCCTGGGCATCGCCCCTTCCCTCCTGACGATCACCGCCGTTCAGGTGATCTGGGCCCTGCCCTTCGCCTTCCTGATCATCCTGACCGTGCTTGCGAATTTCGATCCGGTCTACCGCGAGGCCGCCTATATGTCGGGCGCCAACCGCCTGCAGGCGTTCTTCGAGATCGAACTGCCGCAGATCCATCACGGGCTTCTGGGCGCGGCGGTGTTCTCGCTGATCATCTCGTTCAACGAGACGATCCGGACGTCCGTTGTCCAGGGCGGGCGCAATACGGTCCAGACATACCTTTGGGCGCAGTACCAGCAGATCGGCCTGTCGCCCAACCTCTATGCGCTGATGACCGTGCTGATCGTGGCGACGCTGGTGCTGATCGGCCTGCTGGCGCTGATGGATGCCCGCCAGCATCGCACCTGAAGGCAACCATCAGTCCTCGGCGAGCGGTACGATAGCGGCGGCATCGATGCCGACGGCCACCTCGCCGCTCGGGGTCAGATCCAACTGCCGGCCGATCATGGCCGAGAGTGGCTGCCCGTCTTCCAGCGCCAGCCGGTAGTCGGTGTAAAGGCCGCGGTAGACCTGCTCCTCCAGCCGCGCGGCAAGCTGCAGGTCGCGGCCTTTCGCGTCGTCCGCCAGGTGAATGTCCTCGCCCCGGACCGCGATGCCGACCGCGCCGTCCGGCACATCGAACCGTTCGGAGAGAACGGCCGTCTGCCCGGCAATGGAAACCGATGAACGCCCCCCAACGACCTCATGGCGTCCCTCCAGCACATTACAGCCACGAAAGAAACGCGCCACGAACCGGGTGCGCGGTCTGCGGAAGATCGCTTCGGGCGCATCGCACTGAACGCAGTGACCGCGGTAGAGGACCGCGATCCGGTCGCTCATGGTCAGCGCCTCTTCCTGATCGTGGGTGACATAGACGAAGGTCGTCCCGGTCGCGTTCTGGATGCGGCGCAGTTCGTCCTGCATCTCGCGTCTGATCTTCTCGTCGAGCGCGGACAGCGGTTCATCGAGCAGAAGCATTTTCGGTCGCGGCGCCAGTGCACGGGCAATCGCCACTCTCTGCTGCTCGCCGCCCGAGAGCTGCGTCACCGGACGCGTCTCGAATCCGGCCAGCCCGACCAGCGCAAGCAGCTCCCCGACCCGGGCGTCGCGCTCCCCGGCCGACATGGCGAGACGTCTCAGTCCGTAGGACACGTTGCCGGCAACGTTCATATGCGGAAAATTCGCATATTGCTGAAAAACCATGCCGAGGCCGCGCTTCCATGGGGCTGTACCGGCAATGTCGGTGCCCTCCAGCAGGATGCGCCCGCCATCCGGTTGTTCGAGACCTGCAATCATGCGCAGGATCGTCGACTTGCCGGAGCCGGAGGGGCCAAGCAGGGTGAAGAATTCGCCACGGTTCAGATCAAGGGTGATGCGGTCCGCGACCACGGTGCCGCCGAACCGCTTCTCGACCCCGTCGAGCGCGAGCATGACGTCAGCGGTCATCCGGCGGCGTCGAGCGTCGTTTCCGCGGCGATCTCAATGGCCTGCACCGCCGTCTCCAGCGACATGGACGCAAGATCGCCGCGCTGATGCAGTTCGAGCGCCTGTTCGGCCTTCACCGTGGCGACGAGTTCGGCCACCTGCGCCGGACGGTAGGGCACGTAGATGAAGCAGCAGGCCGCGATATTGCCGAGCTTTTCGGCGAGCCCGAGAGACATATACATGGTGGCGTTGCACAGGAAGTTTCCGGGCGTGCTCGACATCCGCGCCGGAATGCCGTCGGCAAGCAGTCTCGTCTGGATGGCGTCGAGCGGCAGGGTCGTCATGCGCGACGCCGGTCCGGCAGGTTCGACCGGGCCTTTTTCGATCACCCCGTCATTGTCGGGGATCTCGAAGTCGTTGAAGTTCGAGGCGACGCGCTCGAGCCGGATCGTCGTTTCGCCGGGCCACAGCCCAAGGCAGATCACCGCCCGCGGATCGTGCTCTTCGAGCAGGCCGGCGAGGTGCGCGGCCAGCCCGGCATAGCGGACGGGCAGCACGGCGCCCGTGACGGTGCGCCCGGAGACGTTTTTCCCGTCCAGCGCCTTCGCGACTTCCGCGGCAGGGTTCAGGCCGCGTCCGCCATAGCCCTCAAAGCCCACAACCAGCATGTCAGCACTATCTTTGGGAGACCGTTCGATCAACGCAAAAAGGCTAGCCGATAGGGATACCAGGCACAAGGAATG
>JBPCWF010000584.1:0-3201 GCA_051009775.1 Hyphomicrobiales bacterium
GTTCCACGTAGCGCGGTGCCGGCTCCAAGGGGCGGAGTGCCGCCCTTTGCGCCGCAATGCGGCTCGCAAGATCGGTCTCCACCGGCCACGGGTCGGACCCAAGCCTGATGGACTCGAAACCCATTGCCGCCAGGTGCACCGCACCTGGCCGGTAGACGGTCTGGCCGATATCGGTCTGGATCGCCCAGCGGTCCGGCATCGGCGCGCCGATCCAGGCGGCATGATCGCCCAGCACCAGGGATTCGTTGACCTGCGCCGCCGCCCGCCCGGCGACCTGGCGCAGCACGTCGCCGGTCATCCGGCCGTCGGGCTGCAGTCTGCCGAGCGCCGTGATCAGCACGTCGCGCGTGTCGTTCATGCCGCGCTCCGCCAGGACCACCCGCAAATCGATGCCGCTGGTGTCGAACTTCGGAATGAACGGGATCACGGCGGTGACCACCGGCGAGGCCGCCGACACGGCCATCACCCGCACCTGCGGCGCCGCCCGGCGTGCGCAATGCGGCCCGCGGCGCGCAAGAAACTCGTCAATGAGACCGCTCAGATACTCGCGCACATTCTGGTCTGGGCGCGGCTCTGAGTAGTGAACGGCAGCTAGCGTCATCGCGGATCACCGGTATATGGGCTCGACTCGGGAGCCGCGATGGTGGAGCGCAAATGCCTACCAAAACGTTAATGCGCGCTAAGCATTGCGTTAAGTATTGCCTTTGACGTCCCTGTCCGTGTCGGTGCCGTTTCGTGCCAGGCGGGGAAGCGACGGCGCCTCGATCGTCCCGGGCCTGCGGCCGGCAAGCAGCCGCGGACCGTCGGTCTTTGCCCGGGCCGGCCCCCGGTCGCGACCGGCACGCCCCGTCGCCGGTTCCGGGTCCTCGGGCCGCGGCGCCGTTCGGTCCTGCGCGTCCCGGCCATTGCCGCCATGGTCCGGATCCGGCGCCGCCGCACCGCTGTCCGCGCCGGCCGCCCGCGGGCGTTCGGTTGACGCTTCGACCGCGTCGCTTTCGCCGGTTTCGTGCGACCGCGCCTCCGCGGCGCGCACCTGTTCGATGCGGTCGTAAATCGTGTTCAGTAACAGGCTCGCCCACGCCCCGCGCGGAAAGCGGTAGATGTCGTAGTGGCGGTAGTTCTGGTACGGGCTGTCCCGCCTGCGGAACTCACGGCGCACGAAGTGCTTTAGAAACGGCACATGGGACACGTTCTGCAGCACCCGCTGGTCCTCCAGCCCTGAAAAGAACATCTTGAGGCTGGCGATCACCGGGTCGCGCGATTTGGGTATCGCGACGTAGAAATTGCCGAACAGGTTCATCACCACAGTGGATAGGACGCTCCACCCGTCCTCCCGTGCGTTCGGATCGTTGCCGCCGATGGTTTCGATGAAATCGAAGAAGATGCGGTCATGGGCGTTCTTTGCCTCGTTGACCTGGGTCTCGTAGCGTTCGTAGTGGCGCACCTGCTTGTCGAACGCGATCACGGCGATACAGGCGTCGATGAAGATCGCCACCAGCAGTGGAATGATGTCGCTTTCGTTGAGGGTCTTTGCGCTCTCGACCTGGGTGGCCTTGGACGGATCGCCATTGGCCTGCTTGAGGGCCTGCTGACGGCGCTTCTGCAGGTCCTCTTCCGTATCGGTCAGCCGGCGCACGGAGAAGTCGAACTTGGTGACCACCTGGATCACGTAGTTGGTCAGCCGGAGAAACGCCAGCTTGGTGGCCTCCGGACCCTCCGCGGCAACGATCTCGCGCGGGTCGATCGGCGGCAGGTTCTCCAGCGAATTGACCACCCTGAGCAGCAGCCGGGAGAGCGTCGGATCGGGGCAGGTGAAGACCTCGCCCGAGCGCCGGTTGGTGAACGTGCTTTTGGCCGCCCGCTCCTTGAACTGCGCGATCAGCAACGACGTGTCCGGATCGGCGCTGAAATCCCTCACCCGGCTCGACGCCTCGCGGACATTGAGGCTGATGCGGGACACCGCTTCGTTGCGCTGGGAGATATTGCCCGCGGCAAAGGCGGTGCGGAAATCCGCTACCGCGGTTTCGAGCTCCGTGAGCACCACCTGCAGCGCGCCGATACGGCCGTCGATCTGTTTCTTGGCCAGTTGAAGTTCGGTCTCGTCCTGCTTGCGCAGGCGCTGGCGCGGGCCTGCCGCGGGCTGGGTGTTGGCGTCGCAGGTGCCGCCGCTTTGCTCCTCCTGCCGGGCCATGGCGGCGGAGTGGCTGGCGGCATCGTCGATGCTCGCGGTGATGTTCTCAAGCCGCGACCGGGTCACCTTCATGGCGGTCATGATGTCGGTCGTGGCGAGCTCGGTGTTCTGGGCGACGAAGGACTTCGCCGCGATGATCTTCCAGTAGAAGCCGAACCCGAAGCCGATCGAGATCAGCTCGAGCAGGACGTAGACCGAGAGCAGGACTCCGAACATGATCCAGCGCGGCCGCGTGAACAGCGTGTCCAGCACATAGAGGATCATCAGCATCAGGAGCGCCACGGCGGCACCGATCGCGACGACCATCAAGGTGTCGAGTTCCGCCGCATAGTTCGCCTGGATGATCTCCAGCATCCCCCGGAAGGTGGCGACCCAGGAGATGAAGGTGAGGCCGACAATGAGCACCCACCGTTTCGTGTTCTTCCACCACCTGGGCAGCTTCGGGCGCCAGGTCGGTGCCGTGTCTTGAGATGTCGTCATCGCCAGCTCATCTTCTTTCGCTCCCCTGGTTTGTGGTGCCTACGGTTCCCGGTACGTAGTCTGCGGTCCCAGTGTGTCCGGAGGGTCCGGCAACGGCCGGAACTGGAACCGCCGTCGATTGGTCTGCAAAAGCAGCACGAAGAGGATCGCCAGCAGCGAACTGGCCATGCCGATATAGTCACGGCTCATCAGGCCCGTGGCGCCGGTATTCCCGCCTCCGGCGAGGCCGCGCAGCGACTGGCCGAGACGCGACAGTGCCCCCACGCCGGCGGAACGGTCTTGCACCGGTCCGGCGACCGACATTCGGCCAAGCTCCTTGAGGTCCCGTGCAATGGTGCCGAGATGCCGCCGGGCCACCGCGCCCGGCGCCCGCGCCGGGTTGTCGAGATAGGCGCCGAAGCCGCTTGCCGCGGTCTCGCGTCCGATGCCGGTCGTGAAGGCGTCGAGCGCCCGGGCGATCCCGGCGGCCGCGTCGGCATCGCCGGTCCTGTCCCGCTCCGGGTCGCGCACAAACTGGCCCGACGCCTGCC
>JBPCWF010000585.1:0-2757 GCA_051009775.1 Hyphomicrobiales bacterium
ATCCCGAACGGCTGCGCTTGCCCTTCACCGCGAAGGGATTGTCGCGGCAGGCATCGAGGATCAACACCGCCGTCGCAGCACCCTTCTCGCGCATCCGGTCGGCAAGACCGTTGGCGGCGAAGGCGGCGTCGCGCACAAGGCCTTCCTCTCCGGGCCCCGCCTTGGGCACATCCACGGGCAGGAGATAATTGGTCCCCTGGATCGCAAAGCCGTGGCCGGCGAAGAACAGGAGCGCCGTGTCGCCCGGACCGATTTTCTGCTCGAACTCTTTGAGCGCGCGGCTCATCGCCCGGCGCCCGACATCGTTGGCCGAAATCACGTCGAAGCCGAGCTTGGTCAATACCCCGGCCATCTCCCGGGCGTCGTTGCGTGCCTTCTGGAGCGCCGGCACGCTCTCATAGCTGTCGTTGCCGATCACCAGCGCCACACGCTTCTCCGCCTGAGCGTCAAAGGTCGAGGCGAAGAAAAGCAGCGCCGCGGCAAGGAAGGCGAGAGCGAACAGGCGGCCGCGCGCGGGCACTATGCTCCAGTCTTCGCAAAACGCAGTCATCCGCATCGCGGCTCCTCCCTCATCGGCATCCTCTCCTCTATAGCGCGGTTGTCAGGCCTTGAAAACGCCCGCGCCCGCCGACGGGAGACTTGTGGTCACCGATGTTGTGGCCGGCGCCGGCTTGCTCGCTCCGAAGACGTGCGCATCGTGTAACAGCTGGCGAACTCGCTGTTCAGGACAGCCGTCGCCCGGCCAAAATCCTCTCGACCCTCGGCCCGTAAATTCGAATGTTGATTTCGTCGCTGGCCGAACGGTTCGGCTGCTCGTCGTAGGTGAAGATCGCTGTAATTCTCGGCCGCTTGCCCTGTACTTCGGTCACTCCATGCAACGAGTATTCACCGCGGAACAAGGTCAACGTACCGGCACCGCGACTGAACGTCTTCGCGTGCGTCATGTCGCCGGCAAGAAACTGATCGACGATCTCGCGGTTCTCATCTTCCATGGTGCGAACATTTGGAATGAAGGTGAATTCTCCACCTTGCTCAGCCGCCTGCAGCAGCAGCGTGACTGTGCATTCATTGTAGTCATAGTGCCAGCCGTGCCAGCTGCCCGGCGGGAGTGCCACGATGTTCAAAGCCTGGAACTCGTCGGCATAACGGTAAAGTTCGGTTTTTCCCTGCACGAGCCGGACAAAATCCGTCAACACGTCGGATCGGTAGAGCCGTTGAACCAGTGTACCAGCGGGTACCTGGTCATCAGCCAGCTGCAGCGCATGATGGACATACTCGCGCCGCCGTGGATCGCCGTCAGGAACCGAGGCGTCAACCTTGCCACCATAGATATTGCGTTTGATCTTCAAGGACTCGGCGTTCGGCAGCAGACTGTTCGCTTCCTTTGCAAGCGCGTTGAGGCCATCGGGTCGGATAAAACCATCGAGGTTGCACCAGCCGTGCATGTCCATGTGTGCTCGGCACCGGCGCAGGAGTTCCGCTCCTGCTCCACGGTCGAGCTGGTGAATCGGATACCGTGCCAGGTCGACGAGATGAATGATCTCATCCGATTGCTCCGTAAATGGGCCATCCGCCATTACGTGTTTCCTCCGCAGGACACGAAACCTTGCTTGGAAGAAAGTCAGAGTTCAAAAGATGGCTGAAGTCAACATTAGACAATCCGGATATGAGAGTCTTTGGCGGGCGCGGCGAGTGCATCCGTTTCTCGCCTTCGGCCTCAATTCGCTTTCGTGACCTCACTCCGCAGCGAGTTCCGCAATATCGCGTCTGAAAGGCAACCTGTCTCCGATGTCCGGTTCGTCCAGCTCCCGCGCAAATCGGTGGCCTGCATAGGTCGCCCAGGTGATCGGCCCGGGTGAGGGGCAATTGCTTCGGATTTTCAAATGCAGAAGACTATTGTGACGCGACCGCCCGGGCACGCCGTGATGGATGGTTTTCGGCAGTCACGAGCTGCAGGTCTCAGGAGCGTACGGGTGTCATGCCAGGAATCTGGTGATCACTGATCAGCTCCCGGCAATGTTGCTCAAACGCCTCCAGAACGCGCGTTTTTTGTTCCTGCTTCAGGGTCGCCATGCAGATGGTCATAGGCGTGTGCCGGCCTTCCAGTTTCAACGCTGCCAGTTTGCGGCCGTCGAGCGCGGCCAGGTTCTTCGGTCTTACATTGGTAATCGTGAACCCGTAGCCGTTCGCCACCATCGTCCGCACCACTTCCTGGTTCGCCGACTGCGCCACGACATTCGCGGTCAGACCCTCGTTCTGGAACATCGAGAAAAAGTACTGGCGGCTGTAAGGCAGGTCGAGCAGCACCATGGGCAGCCCGTCAATGTCGCGCAGTTTCACGGACTTCTTCTTCGCCAGCGGATGGTTCCTCGAGATGAGGATCTGATGCGGCAGGCTTGCCAGCGGCTCGAAGACGACATCGTCGGGTGTCTGCAGGTTGTAGGTGATGGCGGCATCGATATCGACCCGGCGCAGCTGGTTGAGCAGCTTCTCGTGATCGCCCTCGGTGATGCGCAGCTGCACGCCCGGATGCTGCTTGAGGAACTCATGGCCGAGCTCCGGTACGATCATCGGCGCCAGAGTCACAAGGCATCCGACGGAAAGCGGTCCGCTGATCACTCCCTTGAGGTCGCCGGCAATGACGTAGAGCTCCCCGGCGTGCCTGAGCACGACCTTCGCCTCCCGCATCATTCGCGTGCCGGATGCCGTCAGCGAGAGGCCCTGCGCATGGTGGCGCACGAAAAGCTGCAGGCCGAG
>JBPCWF010000586.1:0-6360 GCA_051009775.1 Hyphomicrobiales bacterium
AGACGAAGATCAGCGGCGCCAGGATCGTGAACGGCATCTTCAGCATCCACAGGAACAGCGGGATGAAGCTGATGTTGATCAGAACGGCAAAGAAATTGGCCGCGTAGAGACTGGCGATCAGGCCCCAGACGAACTCGGTCTGCTCGACGAACAGGCGCGGTCCGGGCGTCAGGCCCCAAATGACCATGCCGCCGAGCAAAATGGCGGTTGTCGGCGAGCCCGGAATGCCGAGGGTCAGCATCGGCAGCATGGAGCCGGTGGAGGCCGCGTTGTTTGCCGCCTCGGGCGCGACCACGCCGGCGACCTCGCCCTTGCCGAACTTGGCGGGATCCTTCGAGGTCATCTTGGCGACGCCATAGGCCATGAGCGAGCCCGGGGTGGCGCCGGCGGCGGGCAGGATGCCGACGAAATAGCCAAGCGTCGAAGCCATGACGGCAGTCTTCCATGTAGACAGCAGTTCGCGCAGGTTGGCCATCACGCGGTCGACGGTGACCACCGCCTTGGACATGCTCGGCGAGCCGCGCGAGACCTCGATGGTCCATAGCATCTCGCCGATGCCGTAGATGCCGATCGCCAGAACCAGGAAGTTGATGCCGCGTGAGAAACCGATAATGTCGCCGAACACCAGCCGCGGCTCGCCGCTGATGATGTCGAAGCCGACGGCGCTGAACACGAGGCCGATGCAGATCGAGAAGATCGTCTTCGGAATATCATCTCCGCCGAGGCCGATGAAGGTGGCGAAAGCGAGCAGCATGAGGGCGAAGATCTCCGCGTCGCCGAAATCGAGTGCGACGCTGGCAAGCGCCGGCGCGAAACCGGTAAACAGGACGATCGAGATCGTGCCGCCGACGAAGGAGGCGACAGCGGCGGCGATCAGCGCCTTGTCCGCATTGCCGCTGAGCGCAAGCGGCCGGCCGTCGAATGTGGTCGCCACCGCGGTCGACGCGCCGGGTATGCCGAGCATGATGGAACTGATGGCGCCGCCATACATGGCGCCGTAATAGATCGCGGCCAGGAAGATGATCGCCGAGGCCGGCGGCACCAGGAAGGTCATGGGCAGCAGGATGGCCACGCCGTTGACCGAGCCCAGCCCCGGCATGGCGCCGATGAACAGACCGACCACGACGCCAAGGATGACCAGCCCCAGATTGAGCGGCTCAAAGGCAATCAGAAAACCGTCCACAAGGTGCTGGATGATCTCCATTTCGTCCTCCCCGGGCCCGATCCGGGCCGCATCTCAACCTGCCGGTGCGCCCACCAGCCTTGAAGTTCAAGCCCTCACCGTTTCACAGGAAAATATCGTAAAGCGGCAGAAACGCGGGCTCCAGATAGCCCTTGGGCAAGACGACGCGCATCGCGACGTCAAAGAAAAAGAACGTGACAACCGGTGCCGAGAGCGCGATTGCGAGCGTCGTGCCCCAGGAATGGCGGCCCAAAAACCGGATGTAGTAGATCAGGAACAGCGGGATCGCACCGTACATGCCGAGCACATGGACCAGCGCGATCATGGCGGTCACGCCACCGCCGACGAGCACGAACATCTTGCCGGCGTAGGAATCCAAGAACGGCTCGGTCGACCGGGACGGCGGCGTTGTCCGGCGATACCAGTTGACCATCGTCCACAATGAGCAGATCAGCATGATGGCGGCGAGCCAGAACGGCCACGCACCGCCTCCCGGGCCCTCATCCTCGATCCAGCCGATATTGAGCTCGGTGCTCTTCCACATGAAGTAGATGGAAAGGGCCGCCAGCACGATGGCGGTAACGATTTCCGCGCGGCGCATGTTGGCGGCCCTTGTTCGTGTCGCGTTCTAAGGCGTGTTTTCGATCAGACGCCTAGAGAGCGCCCATCTTGGTCAGCATCGCCTTGTGGATGTCGCGTTCCTTCATCCAGTAGTCCATGAGGGCCTGACCGGACAGCAGGTCGCCGCGCAGGCTCTTCTTCTTGCGGTAGGACTGCCACTCTTCGGAGGCGAAGACTTCCTTGAACAGGTTCTGATAATAGGCGGCCGCCTCTTTGCTCATGCCGGGCGCGCCGACGACGCTGCGCTGCATGTAGTAGACGAACTCCTTGCCCAGTTCCTTGAAGGTCGGCGCGTCCGGGAACATTTCCATCTTGTCGTCGGTGAACGCCGCCAGAGGCACGGTGTCGCCATTGGCGTAGAAGCCTTCCTGCTCGGACGGGTTGTTGACCGTCGAGTTGGCATGCTTGCCGGCCAGCTGCTTGGCAACCTTGCCGCCGCCCTTGTAGGGCACGTATTTCATCTCAAGCCCATAGGCGGCGTTGAGGAAATCGGTCAGAAGCTGGTCTTCCTGGAGCTTGCCGGTGCCGGCCATGATCCAGTCCTTGCCGGCGGCCTTGGCGGCCTTGACGAAATCCTCGACCGACTTGATGCCGGAGTCCTTGTGCACCCAGAGCAAGAAAGTATCTTCAGCCATCCGCGCAATCGGCGTGAAGGTGGAGATGTCGACTTTAAGCTTCGGCTGACGCAGCGGGGTCGTGTAGAAGCTGTTCAGCGTGACCATGATGGTGTGGTCGGGATCGCTCGCGCTATTCAGGTGCACGAGAGCTTCCGCGCCCGAACCGCCGGGCTTGTTGATCGGGTTCAACGGCTTGGCCGACAGGCCCTTCTTCTCGATGACGGTCTGCATCAGGCGCGCCATCTTGTCAGCGCCGCCGCCCTTGCCCGCCATGATGACGAACTGGACCGGCTTGACCGGCTTCCATTCGGCGGCCATCGCCGATTGCGGCACAGAAAATGCCGCAAAACCCATGCCCGTCGCGAGCATGGCACTCAGTAATAGTCTCTTGGTGATCCGCATGTCTTTCCTCCCAGACTTTCACGTACAGTGACCGCTATGCCGGATCCCCCGGTTGAGCCGGCTCCGGACATTGTAGCTTTGTTGTCACGGTCCGAAGCATAACCCAGAACGGTCGCCTACGCGCCATTTCTCTGTGGCGTTTTGTATACCACAGACCTCAGTTTAACAGATTGTCGAGTGAATTCAACGAAATTGCAGCCGAAAAGCCCACAGAATCCGTTTGTTTCGCGTTCACGACGTTTAAAGGTTGCAATGATTTGGAGCCGCACGCAAGGGTGCAGCGAAGATCCGGTCAATGCGCCATCAGAATGGGCAGATCCGCGGTGTCGATGATGTGCTGCGTGACACCGCCGAGCACGAGTTCGCGGCGTCGGTTCTGACCGAACGCACCCATGACCAGGAGATCCGCACCGGCGTCGCGCGCCGCATCCAGGAGCGCGCCGCCGACCCCCGAGGCGCTGGCGCTGAGCTGCTTCGCGTCCGCGCTCAGGCCGTGACAGGCGAGATAATCGGTCAGTTCCTGGCCGCTTGCGGCACCGTCTCCGGTATCGACGGTAAGCACCGTGATCGCACTCGCCCGTTCCAGCACGGGCAGCGCCATGGTGACCGACCGCGCCGCCTCGGCCGACCGGCTCCACGCGATGGCGACATGCCGCCCGATCGCACCGGCCGGTGCGGGCGGGCACATCAGGACCGGCTTGCCGGTCTCGAACAGAGCCGCCTCCAGACTGTTGAAGCCGATGTTCTGGGAGCGGTCGGGCCTCGGCACCACGACCACATCGGACAAACGGCCCTGTGCGGCGATGGCGGCGGCCTGCTTGCCGGTGATCTCGCGCCAGGACGCCGACATTTTGTCCTGCGGCCAGGGCGGCAGGTCGACGACGGCCAGGTCGTGCCGGCTGCAATAATCGTCGAACAGGCCCTTCACCTTGCGCTCTTCCTCATCGGCAAGCGCGCTCGCCGAAGACGTGATCTGCTTTTTGATCGCATTGGTCAGAAACACGCCGAAGGGCAGGACATCCTCCGGCCGCGGGCGGCAATGGACCACCTCGATATGGGCGTTGCTGTCCTGGCCGAACGCAATCGCGTGATCCAGCACACCTTCGCCCTTACCGTCGCCGCGTATCGGTACGAAAATGGTGCGGATCGTCATGGTCGCGTCCTCAATTGGCCCAGAAGCCTAGAACAGGCCCTCGATCTGGCCGTTGTCGTTCAGATAGATGTTGTTGGCCGACGGCACGCGCGGCAGGCCCGGCATGGTCATGATCGCGCCGGCCACGGCAACGATGAAGCCGGCACCGTTGGACAGCCTGAGCTCCCGGATCGGAATCGTGAAGCTCGACGGCGCGCCCTTCAGGTCCGGATCGGTCGAGAAGCTGTACTGGGTCTTGGCCATGCAGACCGGGAAGTGGCCGTAATCCGCCTGCAGCTCGTCGAACCGCTTCTCGATAGCGCCGTCATAGGTGATGCCGTCACCGCCATAGATCTTCTTGACCACGGTCTCGATCTTGTCCTTGAGCGGCATGTCGTCGGGATAGAGCGGCTGGAAGTCCGCCTCGCCGCTGTCGGCAAGCTCGCAAACATGGGCGGCGAGATCTTCGGTTCCAGCACCGCCATCGGCCCAGTGGGTCGCGATGAACGCCTTGACGCCTTCGGCTTCCGCCGCCGCCTTGACCGCTTCGAGCTCGGCGGCAGTGTCGGTGATGAAGTTGTTGATCGACACCGTGACCGGAACGCCGAACGACCTGACGTTGCGGATATGGCGGATCATGTTCTCGCAGCCCGCCTTGACCGCCTCGACATTCTCCGTGCCCAGATCGTCCTTGCCGACGCCGCCATGCATCTTGAGCGCACGCACGGTGGCGACGATGACCGCGGCATCGGGCCTGAGCCCCGCGAGCCGGCATTTGATGTCGAAGAACTTCTCCGCTCCCAGATCCGCACCGAAGCCCGCCTCGGTGACCACATAGTCGCACATCTTGAGCGCCGCCTTGGTGGCGATCACCGTGTTGCAGCCATGAGCGATATTCGCAAACGGGCCGCCATGGACGAAGGCCGGGTTGTTCTCAAGGGTCTGCACCAGATTGGGCGCGACCGCTTCCTTCAACAGCACCGACATGGGCCCCGGGCCCTTCACGTCGGAGGCATACATGGTCTCGCGCTGGCGGTTCTGGCCGATGACGATCCTGCCGAGGCGTTCCTGCAGATCGGCCAGATTGTTGGACAGGCAGAAGATCGCCATGATTTCCGAGGCGACCACGATGTCGAAACCGTCTTCCCTGGGGAAGCCGTTGCCGACGCCGCCGAGCGAGTTGGTGATCTGGCGCAAGGCCCGGTCGTTCATGTCGACCACGCGCTTCCAGGACACCCGGCGCGAATCGATCGGCGGTTCCGTGCCCCAGTAGATGTGGTTGTCGACCAGGGCTGAGAGCAGGTTATGGGCGATGCCGATGGCGTGGAAGTCGCCAGTGAAATGGAGGTTGATGTCCTCCATCGGCACGACCTGGGCATAGCCGCCGCCGGCCGCCCCGCCCTTCATGCCGAAGCACGGCCCGAGCGAAGGCTCGCGCAGGCAGATCATGGCGCGCTTGCCGATCCGGTTGAGCCCGTCGCCGAGGCCGACCGTGGTGGTGGTCTTGCCCTCGCCCGCCGGCGTCGGCGTGATCGCGGTCGTCAGGATCAGCTTGCCGTCCGGCCGGTCGCTCAGGGAGTCGATGTACTCCATCGAAACCTTGGCCTTGTGAGGCCCGTATTGCAGCAGTGCGTCTGCCGGAATGTCGATCCCTGCCCCGACTTCGGAAACCGGTTTCATCGTCGCTTCGCGGGCGATCTCTATGTCGCTCTTTACCATCAGCTCGAGCCTCGTGTGTTCACAGTCGTTTCCTCGCGGCGGCCCCTGTTCTTCAAGGCCGCCCCTTCATTACCCAACGCGCGCGCCGACCGATAAGCCGGACGCGCCGACATATTCACCGGCAGCGACCTTCTGTCCGCCCCGCGGGCGAACGCGCATCACCCGAACGGCACCGTCTCCGGCGGCCACGGTAAAGCCGTCATCGCCGATCCCGGTCACGGTCCCCGGCTCGCCGGCCGGTCCGTCGACCACCGCACTGTCGTAAATCTGCACTTCATTGCCGTCGAAGACGGTCCATGCGCCCGGCTGCGGATTGGTTCCGCGGATCAGGTTATAAACTTGCGCGGCCGGTTTCGACCAATCGATTTCCGCGTCGGCCTTCTTGCACCAGCTCTCATAGGTCGCCTTCGTGTCGTCCTGTTCGGTGCGCGGCGGATTGCCGGACCGGAAGGCGTCGGCGACCACGAGCACGGAGTCGACGGCGGCAGGGAAGATCTTCTTGAAATAGACATCGCCCAGGGTGTCGTCAGGTCCGATCTCGACCTCGCGCTGCAGAAGAATCCCGCCCTCGTCGAGACCGTCGGTCGGGTAGAACCAGCTGTAGCCGGTCTTGGTTGCGCCGCCGATGATCGGCCAGTTGATGGAGCTGGGCCCACGGTGCAGGGGCAGAAGCGAGGGATGGAAGC
>JBPCWF010000587.1:0-3571 GCA_051009775.1 Hyphomicrobiales bacterium
ATGTTGCGACCCGCTGGGTGTTGGAGCAGCAGGCGGTGGGGGCGGTCATCGTCGGTGCGCGGCTCGGCGAGCGCGAGCACCGCGAAGACAACCGGCGCGTCCTGTCCTTCACGCTCGACAACAAGGATCATTCGGCCATCGATGAGGCGCTGGAGGGGGCGCAACCGATCCCAGGCGATTGCGGCGACGAGTACCGCAAGCCGCCCTATCTCACCGCGTCGGGCGATCTGAGCGATCACCTGAGCGTCATGCCGGCGGTGTTCGAGGTGACCGACGTGCCCGGCCGGCCTGGAAGGCTCCGGATCGATACCGGCAGCGAGTTCGAGCCGATCGCGGGCTACAGCAGGGCGGTGCGGATCGGCGACCGCATCCTGGTCAGCGGCACCACCGCGACCCATGGCGAGGGCGAAGTCGTCTGCGCCGGCGATGTCGAGGGCCAGGCGATCTACATCCTGGACAAGATCGCCGCCTCCATCGCCTCCCTCGGCGGTGCGCTCGAGGACGTTGTGCGGACCCGCGTCTATCTCAAGGACGCCGGTCACTGGGAACCGGTGTCGCGCGCGCATGGCCGCTATTTCGGCCATGTGCGCCCGGCCAACACGCTGCTTGAGATCTCGGACCTGGTCGGCGACTACCTGGTCGAAATCGAGGCCGAGGCGATCGTCGGTTAGGCCATGGCGCGGGCGCGCATCGGGCTTATCGTCAATCCGATCGCCGGCATGGGCGGCAAGGTCGGGCTCAAGGGCACGGACGGAAAGACCATTCAGGACGAAGCGGTGGCGCGCGGTGCCGTGCCGGTCGCGAAAGATCGCGCCCGCATCGCGCTCGACGCCATGGCTCCGCGTGCGGCGGAGCTCGAACTCGTCACCTATGGCGGCGACATGGGCGAGGCCGTGGCCCGTGCGTCCGGGTTCGATCCGGACGTGATCGGCGCGGCGGCGCACGAACCTTCGCAAGCGGCGGACACGAAGGCGGCGGCGCGGGACATGGCGGCGCGCGGTGCCCGCCTGATCCTGTTTGCCAGCGGCGACGGCACGGCGCGGGATGTCTTCGAGGCGGTCGGTCAAACGGTGCCCATGCTCGGCATTCCGACCGGCGTGAAGATGCATTCCGCCGTGTTCGCGACCGGACCCGCGAGCGCCGGGCGCCTTGCCGCCGACTATGTCCTGGGCAGGGAGCGCGTCGAGCTGAGAGACGCCGAGATCACCGATATCGACGAAGACGCGCAGCGCCGTAACCGCCTGTCGGCCCGCCTGTTCGGCTATGTTGCAACGCCCTATCAGCGGCTGGCGATGCAGCATGCCAAGGCGATGTCGCGCGGCGGCGAGGATATCGAGCTGGATGCGCTCGCGCGCGCCATCGCGGAGAGCATGGAGCGCGATGTGCTCTACATCGTCGGGCCAGGCGGCTCGACCAAGCGCATTCTCGGCCACCTTGGGCTTGAGGGCACCCTGCTCGGGGTCGACGCGGTGGTGAACCGCGATCTCGCCGCCCGGGACGCCTCGGAGGCGGATCTGCTCGCGCTGCTCGACGGCCGGCCGGCTGAGATCATTTCCGGCGTCATCGGCGGCCAGGGCTTCGTCTTCGGCCGTGGCAACCAGCAGATCAGCGCAGAAGTGATCCGCCGGACCGGACGCGGCAACATCACGATCATGGCCGGTGCCGACAAGCTCGTCGCGCTTCGGACCGACCGGCTCCTGGTCGACACCGGAGACGCCGCGCTCGACGCCGAGCTGGCCGGATTCACCCGGGTGCAAACCGCGCCCGGTCAGGCGATGATGCTCAGGCTCACGCCGGCCTGACGCGGTCGTGCCCTGCGTCCGTCGTTCCCGCTCTTCCGGGCAATCCCCCGTGCCTTGACACGGGCCGGAAAACCAGTGCTAGCGGTCGATCTCCTGGGCGACCCAGCCGTCCGGCGGGGCCTGGCGTTCGAGCGGGTGGATGTCGACGGTGAAGCCCGCGTCGCAGCCGTTCATCAGCATGGTGCGTCGGGCGATGCGCCAGCCGCCGTCCGTGCGGCGCCAGGTGTCGCGGTACTGGCCGTAGATCGTCGCCGTCGTTCCGTCGGACCGTTCGTGCCAGGCGAGGACGTAGCTGGTCGAGGATGCGGTGTCGACGCTGTCGAACCGGATCTGCACATTGCTCAGGTGATGCGAGGTCCGGCGCCAGCGCCACAGCCGTTCGAGCGATTGCCGCACTGCCGCCGCGCCGACGCTGTTCAGCCGCTCGTCCGGGCCGAACTCGACCACGCAGTCGGCCGCGAACACATGATCGAGCAGAGAAAGCTCCATCAGGTCGAGCGCGCGGCAGTATTCATGAAGGCGGTCGGTGATGTCGCGCTCGTCCATCAACTGCTGGAGCGGATCCGGGATCATGGCATGCCTCGTCGCTGCGGAAAGGTCCGAACCTATCACGGCTGAGACGGCTTGCCGCCCACCGGATTGAATGATCGGATCAGCAGTGCAAAGATTGCCGGCAACGACAAGCCCCCAAGGAGGTTACGTCCCGTGACGCTGAATGCCCCCACAGCACATCCCTTCATGGCTAACTCGGTGCCGGACATCAAACAGGAGATGCTCGACACGCTCGGCGTCTCCAATGTCGAGGAACTGTTCCACCAGATCCCCGACGATCACCGGCTCAAGCAACCGCTCGATCTGCCGAAACAGCTGCGCTCGGAGGCCGAGCTCAGGCGCCACCTGGTCGATGTCCTGTCCAGGAACGCGACCTGCGAGGAGAACCTCAATTTCCTCGGTGCGGGCTGCTGGCAGCATCATGTGCCGGCGGTGTGCGACGAGATCGTCGGGCGGGCCGAGTTCCCGACCAATGTCTGGGGTTCGCCGTCGTCCGATCACGGCCGCAACCAGGCCTGGTTCGAATATTGCAGCCAGATCGGCGAGCTGGTGCAGATGGATATGGTCGGCCTGCCGGTCTATTCCTACGGCTGCGCCGCCGGGCACGCGATCCGTATGGCCTCGCGCATCACCGGCCGCCATGAAGTGCTGGTGCCGCGCCTGAGCGATCCGGAGCGGCTTTCCGTGATCCGCAATTACTGCGAACCGGAGGAAATGGAGAGCCATATCGCCGTGGTCGAGGTCGGCTACGATCCGGGCACCGGCCTGATCGATCTGGACGACCTCCGGTCCAAGATCTCGTCCAGGACCGCTGCGGTCTATTTCGAGAGCCCGTCCTATCTCGGCCTGATCGAGCGCCAGGGCGCGGAAATCGCCGGGCTTGCCCGGGAGAACGGGGCGGAGACCATCGTCGGCGTCGACCCGATCACGCTCGGTATCCTCAAGGCGCCGGCCGATTACGGCGCCGACATCGTGGTCGGCACGACCCAGACGCTCGGCGTGCATATGAACTGCGGCGGCGGGGTCGGCGGCTTCATCGCCTCGCGCGACGAGGAAAAATACGTCCTCGAATACAACACGCTCAACATCTCGATCACCGAGACCGAGGGCAGGGGACGCCACGGTTTCGGCCTGAGCTGCGCCCATCAGACCTCCTACGGCATGCGCGAGAAGGGCAAGGACTGGACCGGCAACTCGACCTATCTCTGGGCGATCTC
>JBPCWF010000588.1:0-4882 GCA_051009775.1 Hyphomicrobiales bacterium
TGCGTGGCTGGCGGGTCGCTCACTACCATTCGATCGCAACCACCCTCATGGGCGCGCCGTCCACGCAGTTCATCTTGAGCGGAATGGCCATGAGGAAGGGGTGGTCGGTCGACAGCTCGCCCAGGTCCTTGAGATCCTCGATAAATGGCAGGTCCGCGGAAAAGATCGCATGATGGGCGACGAACTCCTCGTTCCGCACGTGGCGCGAGGGCATTTCGCGGGCGATGTAGTCCTGCGGGAAATCCAGACACACGCCGGCAGGCTTCTGCTTTGCGATCCACGCCGCAGCTTCCTCTTCCAGGTTCGGCGCCTTGAGGTGCCATTCCCGGCTTTCGTAGCCGAGCTTGTTGGTGAGATCGCTGCGCAGAATCATGAGATCGCCTGGACGATACATGTTCGCGGCGCGTTCCATGATCAGGTCGCGGGTAATGGGGAATGGCAATGTCAGATCGGAGAAATCAACCACCGTTGCATCGTGAATGAACAGATCCAGCCCCCAATTGGGAAGCTCCTGCATGGTCGAAGCGTCCTTGCGCATGTGGCACGGCGCATCGCAATGGGTGAAACCGTGGCCGCCAAAGATGAAATGGGTTTCATCCCGGTCGTCGCCTGCATCGAAGCTCCTGCCCTGATAGACGTCGAGCTTCCACCGCCAGTGATTGAAGATCGGTGTCGAGACGTCGAGTACACGCGGTGTGTCCGAAGGCCACTCCGTCAGCGCCACCGGTCGGGTCGGGCTTGTCGTGCCCTTCGGGATCGAATGCGGCAGCGACGCGAAGAACACTTCTTCCTGTTCGATGCTGCCGAGGTTTTCGCAGTTTTCCGTGAGCAACAGGCCTGCTTCATGCAGGGCGGCGCGGAACGCCGAGTTCGGGTTTTCGTATCCTCCGTCGCCGTCCGGGCGGTGACTTGGAATGTCCTCGCAGGACAGATCAACGGCGACATGTGCGAAGCCTGCTTGGGCAATTGCGGCAGCGCAGTCCGGCGATATCGCAGGCGCCGTTTTCCAGTAGTCAACTCTGCGGCTCGGCACCGCATCCGCATGACCGGTCTTCAGGATCAACAGATCGCGTCTGGGGAGCCCTTCGAGCTTGGGTGCGAGAGTGGCGCCGTCGATTGCGTCCACGCCCGAAACATCAACGACAGCGGCGACACCGGCGAAAGCGGTCATCGGGTATTGGTCAAGCCGCTTGCCGCCTTTGATCCGCCAGCCGGGCGCCGAGATATAACTGAAGCCCGAGCCAAACCACTTGAGCCCGAATTCCTGAAACTCGTCGCCAAGATGATAGGTCTGCGAGACGTAGGGATAGCTCTCCCACAACCAGTGCGGTTCGATCAGCTGAGAACAGTCGATAATGGCCATCGATACGATCCTGGCAGGAGTTGCGGGCATTTAGGGAGAACTGGGCGCCGCACGGCGGTGCGCGGCGCCCAGTCCAGAGGAGGGTTATGCGTTCTTGAAGTTCTCCCAAGCGTCGAGCCAGGCCTGCCTGTTGTCCGGATCCTTTCTCGGCGACAGGTTAGCCATGAACACCGAGTCGAACTTGTCGAGGTCGGCCAAGTTCAAGAGCTCCCGCTTGTCGGCGGGGAGCATTTCGGCCGCCTTTTTGTTCGGCACCATGCTGTAATAGGTCTTGGCAACCGCCAGCTTGGACTGGAAGTCCGGTCCGGCGACATATTGTACGAACTTGATCGCATTTTCCTTGCGCGGCGTGTTGGCGGCCACGCAAACCGCCTGATCCCACGTGACGCCGCCTTCCTTCGGTACGAGCGCCTTGAACGGCAGGCCGTCATCGAACATCCCGGCCTGCACCCATTCACCGGCGATGGCGAGGTCGTAGCTGCCGCCTGCCATGGCCTGGATCACCTGTGACGTGTTGCCGACCAGGCCGACCTGCTGGCGCAGGCTCATCAGGCGGTCGGTCAGCGCCTTAAACGCTGCGTCGTCCAGGTCGTAGGGCATGGCGTTGCCGTTATACTTCGACATGCAGCCCATGTTCGGCAGGAACCAGTCGAACAAGGCGACCCGGCCCTTGACGGCGCTGTCAAACAAGACCGAGTAGCTCGAGACGTCGCTTTCTGAGAACTTTTTGTGGTTGTACGTGATGCCGTAATAGCCGAACCGGTTCACCAGGCCGTACATCTTGCCGTCGATGTAGCACGGCGGCCATTTGGCGATAATGTCGAAATAATCGCCGAGCGGAAAGTCGCCCGGGTTGAGCTCCATCAGCAGGCCGTCCTTGGCCGCGCGCGGCACGTAGGCGCTGGTCGGTGTGATGATATCGAACGTGCCCGCCGGCGACGACTTGATGAGGGCCACCATCTCTTCATCCGATCCGTCGTGGATCTTGAGATTAACCTTCACGCCGCTGTTCTTTTCGAATGAATCGAGCATGCCCGGCTCTTCATAGCCGCCGAAGGCGAGCACATTCACTTCGCCGGCCGCCGCGGCGCTCTTCGTCCAGATCCACGGAGCGGACAACGCCACCCCGCCGAGCGCCACCCCTTTGCCGGTCGTTGTGAGAATTTCGCGGCGGGTCCAGCCGCTTGTTGCTTCGCTATCGCGTCTTTTGCGTTGTGACATTGTTGGACATCCTCCCTCAGGTCAGGCGCATCCCGGGCGCGCCTGATCGTGTGCAGCACAATTGTTTATTGTTAACAATTTTGGCTGGGGTAAGATTAGAGGGCCGTCAATCGCTGTCAAGAGCGAACCAATGAGGGAGGCCGTCGCCGTGAAACCGTCAGAAGTCATACCGCTCAGCAACCGGATCGAGGCCCATTGGAGCTGGAGCGGGGATACGTTGCAGATGGAGCCGGAGGAGGGACGACTGTCGGAGACCGGCGTCGACTGGCCGAAGCACGGTTTCACTCATGTCGACGCGCCGTGTCACATGATCAGGGGCGGCCGGACGCTCGACGACTGCAACCTCAATCAGCTGTGTGGCGAAGCGGCTGTGATCGATGTGACTGACCTGGTGCCTTCAGGCGCGGTGACCGGGGAGGTGCTTGAGGAGCGCGGCGGTCATGTCAGGGCAGGGGATCTGCTGATCTTGCGCTCAAACCTTCACGAGGTTCACCCCAATACCACAGGGGACTACTGGCTGAAGTCGCCTTATGTGGACGCGGACGGGTCGCAATGGATCGTCGACCGTGGCTGCCGGGCGCTGGTGATCGATTTCCCCCAGGACTACGTGGCGCGCGAGATGGGGGACCGCCTAGTGACCAATCCGGAGTTCACCGAGCATCAGATCGTGCTCGGCGCGAACCTCATGCATCTGGAGCACGTGGTCAATCTGGGCGCCATCCATCAGGACCGAGTCTTCCTGGTCGGTTGGCCGCTCAGGCTGCCGGGCGCCGACGGCGGTCCGGCAAGCCCCATCGCATTGACCCAATGGCCGGGTCCCGACCCGAGGATCGTCGATCTCACGCTGCCGATCACGGACAACTGGACGGGCAAAGTTTCGATTGGGCTTGCTAAAGCGTTCGAGAACGGCGACCCGGTGCAGGAGTCGCGGGTCCGCTTCGACGGGCACTCCCACACGCATGTTGTGACGCCGAAGTTGATCGGAGCCGGCGATGGGCTAGAGGCGTTCATGGGAGCACATTTGGCGCGTCCTGCTGATGTCGCGCGTCTGAGTGATGTGGCAAACGGTGCGGCGATCAACGCGGATCATCTCGCAGGTGCGATTCCCGAGCCGAACGGGAAGAATATGCTTCTTGTTCATACGGGCTTCTCCGAACGCGTCGACTATGACGATCCGGAATGGTGTGTGCTGTCGCCAAGTCTGACTGAGTCCGCGGCAAGCTGGATTGCCGACACAGGCTACGACGTGATCGGCGTCGATTTCGAACTCGACGAGGGGCGGAAGAAAGCCGGTGCCGCCCGTGTCCGCCGGAGTGACCTAAAAGCGGAAGCTCTACTCCTGGAACGTGGAACTTGTCTCATCAAGAACCTCTCAAAACTTGTCGACCTGCGCACCGAGCATCCTTTCGTCGCCGCCATGCCACTTAATCTTCCGGGGACCGAGGCGGCCCCTGCGCGCGTTCTGGCTATGGAGTGGTAGCGCGACGTCTGGCATGGTCGGACATTTGCGTCAGCGCTGGCGCGCCCTGCGCCGGCTGCAGGCCTTTGTGCCATTCCCGACCGCAGACCCCGTCACCTGCCATTTACTGTGCCCTCGATCGACGGCATCAGTCACAGTTTTGGTGAAGATACGGCCAAATCAGCCCTTGCGCTTGGCGCACAGGTGCTTGCTGATTGTGTCGCGCCCATTGAGCATTGATGAGTTTTCGGAAGGCGAAAGCAAACATACACCTGAGACGCAAACCATAAACGTGCCAGCCTCGGCCTTTCGGAAGCTGAAGTTCTGTTGCGTTTGGGTATCTCCATGATCTTCAGCCTTGCGCTACCACTTGGCCACCTTTTGTTAGTCCTGAGGCGCGCCTTAGCCCTTGCTATATGTCAGGCCGAGGGCAAATTTTGTGGATACGCATTCACCTGATGCCGGACAGAGTCATCGATTATCGGCCTACGGAGCTTCGGCGACGGACGCAGCTGCGGGTCGGGAGCCTCCTGGAATGAATGTTGTAGTGTGTCTTGCTAGCTAATCGGCATCAAACGACGTGACGCCTGTGGCTTTACTGGCACCTACAACTTGGCTGAAGCGACAGCAATTCCGAATGTCCGCTTTTCGCTTAATATGGCGGCTTACCCCCGGATAGCGGACGTCTTTGAGCGTGGACAAATACGGTGAAAAGTGACCCCAAACAGACTCCCTGTCCAAACGAAGAGCGACCCCGGAAAGTCACCCAGCACTTCTACCAGTCGTAGTTTCACAACAGCTGGCTCACAGCTTCAGTTCGTCGGTACTAGCTGTTGTTC
>JBPCWF010000589.1:0-3359 GCA_051009775.1 Hyphomicrobiales bacterium
CTATCAGACCCTGCAGGATTCCGCCAAATGGCTGCTCTCCTTCACGATGCTGGTGGGCCGGCTTGAGATTTTCACCGTGCTGGTGCTGTTTTCCCCGGTGTTCTGGCGGTCATGACGCACGCTTCACTTTGGTATGCCCCCCCGGCCCTCGCCAACCGAATCAAAAAAGCTCAATGCTGTGCCGTGTCAGACCCCGACGTCTTTCGGATCGAAGCTGTAAAAGGCATTGCAGAACTCGCAGGTCACCTCGATCTGGCCGTCCTTGACCATGTCCACGAGATCGTCGGCGTCGAACTGCTGCAGCATGTCCGACACCCGCTCGCGCGAGCAGGTGCAGTGTCGCTCGATGTCGATCGGCGTGAAGGCGCGCACGCCGTCTTCATGATAGAGCCGGTAGAGCAGGCGCTCGCCGGCCAGGGTCGGATCGAGCAGTTCGTGGTCTTCCGCCGTGCGCACCAGCAGCTTGGCCCGGGTCCAGTTGTCGTCCTCCTCGAACGCGAACTCCTCCATGCCCTCCGGCACTTCGCCCGAATCGATCTCCATCGGGCTCGGCGCGCCGTCCTGCGGCAGATGCTGCACGACAATGCCGCCGGCACGCCAGCCGTCGCCGCTCCCGCCGCCGGGCTCGATCAGCTGGCCCGCGCACAGCACGACCTCTGTCGGGATCTGCTCGGACTGGGCGAAGTAGGTGTTGGCCGCATCGGTCAGGGTGCCGCCGTCGAGCGGCACCACGCCCTGATAACGGTCGGCCGCGGTGCCGCGGTCGATTGTCATGGCGAGATAGCCGGTGCCCATGAGCAGGTCCTGAGAGACACGCTCTTCGGACGCTTCCAGGGCGGCGACGGCGTCCTGGTCGAAATGGGCGTAGCCGCGCATTCGGCCGGGGGTCGAGAAATCCACCACCAGCATGTCGACGGGACCGTCGGTCTTGGTCTGCAAAATGAACTTGCCGTCGATCTTGAGCGAGGTTCCGAGCATGGCGGTCAAAGCCACCGCCTCGGCCAGCAGGCCGGCGACCGCGCGCGGGTAGCTGTGGCGCTTGAGGATGTCGGTCACCATGGGGCCGAGCCGGACCAGACGGCCGCGCACGCCAAGCGTCTCCACCGCGAAAGGCAGAACGCTGTCATCGGGCGCCGGAACGCCCGGCCAGGTCGCTTGTGCGGTCTCACTCACTTCGATCAGCTTTCCGTGTCCAGGTATTCACTAAAGGGCGCCGAGGCACCACGCGAGGATGCCCTTCTGCACGTGAAGACGGTTCTCCGCCTCGTCGAATACGACGGACTGCGGCCCGTCGATCACCTCGTCGGTGACCTCCTCGCCTCTATAGGCGGGCAGGCAATGCATGAATATGGCGTCTTCGGCGCTCAATTTCATCAGGTCCGCGTCAACCTTGTAATCGGCGAACACGGCGCGGCGCTCGTCGACATCCGTGTCTCCCATCGACACCCAGGCATCGGTGACGACGCAACCGGCACCTTCGACGGCCACCTTGGGATCCACGGTTATCGATATGTTGGCGCCCTCGCCCGCGGCCCAGTGCAGGAGATCAGCTGCCGGCGCGAAATCCGGCGGGCAGGCGATGCGCAGCTCGAAGCCGAAAATCGCGGATGCCTGGATCCACGGCAGGGCGACATTGTTGCTGTCGCCGCACCAGGCGACGACCTGATCGCCAAGCGGCCCCTTGCGCTCCTCGAGCGTCATAAGATCCGCCATCACCTGGCAGGGATGGGAATGGGCGGTCAAACCGTTGATCACCGGCACGGTCGCATGGGATGCCAGTTCGACCACGTCGTCATGGAGCGTGGTGCGGATCATGATGGCGTCGACGAAACGCGAGAGCACCTGCGCAGTGTCGTATATGGTCTCACCGCGGCCGAGCTGCAACTCGGCGCCGGACATGGAAATGGTCTGGCCGCCGAGCTGGCGCATCCCGACGTCGAACGACACACGGGTGCGCGTCGACGGCTTCTCGAAAATCATCGCAAGCAGCCTGCCCTTGAGCGGCGGCTCGGGATCTGCGGCGTCGTGCGACAGGCCGTCACGCGCCGCCTTCATCGCCATGCTCGCGTCGAGGATCGCCCGCAGGGTCTCCTGCGTATGATCCGCCAAATCAAGGAAGCTGCGGACCTCAGGTTCCGTCGTCATCTGCGCTGTCCTGCAGTCAGGGTCTTCAGGCGCTTTTCGCGACCTGGGATTCCAGCTTACGACAGGCGGATGAAATTTTGTCAACCGCCTCGCCCAGCTCTTCGTCGGTGACGATCAGCGGCGGCAAGAGCCGGACCACATTGTCGCCGGCGCCGACCACGAGCATATGTTCGTCCGCAAGCGCCGAGGCCAGCTCGGTGTTGGCCACCCGGCATTTGAGGCCGAGCATCAGGCCGTTGCCGCGGACCTCCTCGATCACGCCGGGATGTTCGTCGGCGATCATGGCAAGCTTCTGATTGAGCGTGCGCGCGCGCTCCCGGACCGTTTCCAGGAAACCGTCCTCCAGAACCACGTCGAGCACCGCATTGCCGACCGCCATGGCGAGCGGATTGCCGCCGAAGGTCGAGCCGTGGGTGCCCGCCGTCATGCCCTGGGCGGCGTCTTCCGTCGCCAGGCATGCGCCGAGCGGAAAACCGCCGCCGATCGCCTTGGCTATCGCCATGATATCGGGCGTGATGCCGGCCCATTCATGGGCGAACAGGCGCCCCGTGCGGCCCATGCCGCACTGGATCTCGTCCATCATCAGGAGCGCGCCGTGCTCATCGCACAGGGCCCTCAACTGGCGCAGAAATTCCGCGCTCGCCGGCCTGATGCCGCCCTCGCCCTGGATCGGCTCGACCAGGATGCCCGCGGTCTCGTCCGACAGCACCGCCTCGACCGCGTCGATGTCGCCAAGCGGCACCTGATCGAAACCGGCCATGCGCGGGCCGAAGCCCTCCAGATACTTGTCCTGTCCACCGGCCGCGAGCGCGGCCAGGGTGCGGCCGTGAAACGCCCCTTCGAAGGTGACGATGCGGTAACGGGCGTCGTCGCCGCGTGCCGCGTGATACTTGCGCGCCATCTTGATCGAGCATTCGATCGCCTCGGCGCCCGAATTGCAGAAGAACACGGTGTCGGCGAAGGTGCTCTCGACCAGACGCCGCGCCAGCTTCTCCTGACCGGGGATCTGATAGAGGTTCGAGGTGTGCCACAGTTTGCCGGCCTGTTCGGTAAGCGCCGCAACCAGGTGCGGATGGGCATGG
The DNA here is from genome assembly GCA_051009775.1 of Hyphomicrobiales bacterium. Taxonomy (GTDB): domain Bacteria; phylum Pseudomonadota; class Alphaproteobacteria; order Rhizobiales; family JAJFHB01; genus JBPCWF01. Next base: position 3,228 of record JBPCWF010000589.1, read on the forward strand.
CCGAGCACATTGACCGCGATCCCGGCACCGAAGTCGAGATAAGCCTCACCGGCCTCATCGAAGATGCGCACACCCTCGCCTCTTTCAAAAGCCATGTTTGCCCGGGCATATGTCGGAAGGACGGGTGTAATC
>JBPCWF010000590.1:0-3340 GCA_051009775.1 Hyphomicrobiales bacterium
CCTGCACCAGACAGCGGATGATCTCGACCCGCTGGCGCTCGCCGACGGAGAGTTCGTGGACATGCTGGTGCGGGTTGATCGGCAGGCCGTATTTCTCCGAGATCTCCCTGATCTCGTCGGTGAGCACTTTCAGGTCGTGCTCCTCGTCGATGCCGAGCGAGATGTTTTCCGCCACCGTCAGGGTCTCGAACAGGTTGAAGTGCTGGAACACCATGCCGATGCCGAGCGCACGCGCCTGGCTCGGATTGGCGATGTGCACCGGCTCGCCGGCCCAGCGGATCTCGCCCTCATCGGCGCGCACCACGCCATAGATGATCTTGACCAGCGTGCTCTTGCCGGCGCCGTTCTCGCCGAGCAGCGCATGGACCTCGCCCGGCAATATCGCCAGATCGATGTGATCGTTGGCGAGCACACCCGGATACTGCTTGGTGATGCCCTTCAGTTCGAGCTGTGGTGTGACCACAATGTCCTCCCCTGTGGGGTCCCGTTGGGACCCTCCCCTCGAATGTCCTAGTACATTACTTTATCCGGCTTCGCGCGCCATTCCTCGAACACGTCGCGCGCCTCCTGAAGATCCAGGTGCACCATCGGGATGGCACGCTGATCGACCGGTTTCGGGATCTCCTCGTAGATATGATCGTCGTCGAAACCGATGCTCGCGGCATCCTTGCGGGTGTTGGCGTAATAGACCGCGTCGAGCCTGGCCCAATAGATCGCCGACAGGCACATCGGGCACGGCTCGCAGCTCGTGTAGATGACGCATCCGTCGAGCGAGAAGGTGTCGAGCGCGGCACAGGCTTCGCGGATCGCGACCACTTCGGCATGCGCGGTTGGATCGTTGGAGGTGGTGACCCTGTTGTGGCCCTCGGAAATTATTGCGCCGTCCCTGACGATCACCGCGCCGAACGGCCCGCCGGCGCCCGCGCGCATGCGTTCGGCCGACAGGTTTACCGCCATGGTCATGAAACTCTCGTGTCCGTTACACATTGATGGACCCTCCGGATTTCGCCCTCAGGCTTGATGCGGCACGCGTTTCTTCAAGCCGCGTGAGAAGATCGGCGGCGACTGAGGCGGCGATCACGGCCGGGTCCTTGCCTTCGATGCCCGGCACACCGATCGGGCAGTGAATACTGGCAAGCGTCGGCGCATCCAGCCCCTTTGCCGCGAGCCTGCTCAGGAAGCGGGCCTTTTTTGTCTTCGCCCCGATCAGACCGAGATAGCCGGCATCGCCGCGGCACAGCACCGCCTCGCAGATGTCCTGGTCGAGCCCGTGACTGTGGGTCATGACCAGGAACATGGCTCCGGGCGGCGCCTCGTCGACGATCAGGCCGGGCATGGTGACATGACGCGCGGTGACGCCGGCGGCGAGATCTTCGGGAAAGACATTCGCCCGGCAGTCGATCCAGGTGACATGGAACGGCAGAGGCGCAAGCGCCTGCACCACGGCCTGCCCGACATGGCCCGCGCCGAACAGCCAGAGCGGCTGACGCCGGTCTTCAAGCGTTTCGACCAGGCTGCCGCGCTGTCCGTCCAGGCGCACCATGAACCCTCCGGTGGCTGCATCCATAAGCAATCTGACGATGCCGCGGACAGCCTCGTCGTCGGGCTCATCGCTTTCGCCTTTTGCGAATACATGGCGTGCGAACTCACCTTCGTCGCTGACCTCGATGACGCGCACGGCACGCTTCGGCCCGTCGCGCAGGGCGCACAGTTGTTCGACCCAGGCCGCATCCGCAGGCGAATAGGGCTCGAACAGCACCGAGACAACGCCGCCGCAGCATTGGCCAAGCTCCGGGCCGAGGGGATAGCGTTTGATCCATGCGCCCGGCGTCGCGGCCAACTGGGCGCGGGCGGTTTCGAGCGCATCCCACTCGAGCTGGCCGCCGCCGATGGTGCCTCGGAAGGCGCCCTGCGTCACGACCATGCGCGCGCCGGGCTCGCGCGGCGCCGAGCCGTCGATCCTGGCCACCGTCACCAGCACACAGGCCTCGCCCGCACCGAGTTCACCCGCCAGATCGTCGAGCCAGCGCGTCATCGACCCGCCTCCCTGGCCCGTTTATGGACGTCTTCGACCGCGATCAGCAGATGTTCGGGCGTCGCCGGTGCATCGAGCATCGGGAACACCCTGTAATCACCCGCCGCCGCGACCGCGTCGGTCAGAGCGGAGAAAACCGAATTGGCAAGCATCAGGGGCGGTTCGCCGATCGCCTTGGAACGATAGATCGTCTCCTCGCGGTTGCGCCCCTTGTCCCAGATCTTCATGCGGAAATCGTCCGGACGGTCGCTGCAGGCCGGGATCTTGTAGGTCGAGGGCGCGTGGGTGCCGAGGCGGCCGCGCTCGTCCCACCACAATTCCTCCGTGGTCAGCCAGCCCATGCCCTGGATGAAGCCGCCTTCGATCTGCCCGAGATCGATCGCCGGGTTGAGCGACTTGCCGGCATCATGGAGAATATCGACCCGCATCACCCGGTTCTCGCCGGTCAGCGTGTCGAGCACCACCTCGCTCACCGCCGCGCCATAGGCGAAGTAATAGAACGGCCGGCCGCTGGCGGTGTCCCGGTCATAGTGGATCTTGGGCGTCTTGTAGAAGCCGGTGGACGACAGCGAGACCCGCGCCATATAGGCCTCGTTGACCAGTTCGGCGAAGCTCATCTGGATGTTGCCGACGCGCACCCGGTTGGGCAGGAACTGGATCTGATCGCGGTCCACATTATGGGTCGCGGCGGCATGCTCGATCAGGCGCTCCTTGATGGTGCGCGCGGCGGCCTGTGCGGCCATGCCGTTCATGTCGCTGCCGGACGACGCCGCGGTCGCCGATGTGTTCGGCACCTTTGCGGTCGTGGTCGAGGTGATCTTGACCCGCCCTATGTCGATCTGGAACTCCTCCGCCACCACCTGGGCGACCTTGGTGAAGAGCCCCTGCCCCATCTCCGTGCCGCCATGGTTCAGATGAACGCTGCCGTCCTTGTAGACATGGACCAGCGCGCCCGCCTGATTGAGGTGGGTGGTGGTGAACGAGATGCCGAATTTGACCGGGGTCAGCGCGATGCCTTTTTTCAACACCGGGCTGCTGTCGTTGAATCGGCGAATCGCGTCCCGCCGCTGCCGGTAGTCGCTTTCCGCTTCCAACTCGTCGACCAGCTCATGGATGACGTTGTCCTCCACGACCTGGCCGTAAGGCGTGACGTTGCGCTCTTCTTTCCCGTAAAAATTCACCTTGCGCACATCGAGCGGATCCCTGCCGATCTCGCGGGCGATCTCGTCGATGACGTATTCGATAGCGATCGCGCCTTGCGGCCCGCCAAAACCGCGAAACGCCGTGTTCGACTGGGTGTTGGTC
>JBPCWF010000591.1:0-4222 GCA_051009775.1 Hyphomicrobiales bacterium
GTCGCTGTTCGATCCCATGCGGATCGTAGGTCTTGTCAAGCATCGGATCTTCTCAAGTCTGGAATCGGGACCACCCGGCGGCGATCGTGCCCGATGGTATAAACATCAGGCGGCGCACAAGTTCAACCGGTCAATAGGCCGTTGCGCGCCATGGCGCCGAAACCGTGCTGTTTGTAAGCGGGAAAGAGGACGCGTCAGCGTCCGGCCTTGCGCGCGGCGCGCTCGATCTCCTGGCGCACCAGTTCCTCCACGATGCGGGGCAAATTGGTGTCGAGCCAGGACTTGAGCATCGGACGCAGCATTTCCTGCACCAGCTCTTCCAGCGTGCGGGTGTTGCCGCTGCGTGTCAGCAAGGTGCTTGCAAGCTGGCCGAACGCCGTGGCGACGGCGCTGTCGGTCGCGTCCGAAATCAGGCGGTCCTCCGGCTTGGCCGGCTCGGGCGTGTCTTCGGCCTGCACCGGCTCCGGATCGGGCTCCGGTTGCTCCACGACATCGACGAATTCCAGGTCGTCGCCCGGGGATGCCTCGTCGGTCATCTCGCTGTCGGCAAACCCTTCGTCGAACATCACGTCGTCGGCCGGTTCCTCCGCAGTCTCCGCGACCACATCGGTCAGTTCGAGCACGTCATCGTCGCCGCTGTCCGTCTCGGTCTCGTCAAACAGCACGTCGGTGTCGCCGCGGTCCGGCTCGGCATCCGCCTGAAAGTCTTCCTCGACGACGTTGTCCTGCGCAGCAGGCGCGGCATCGTCCGCACCTTCCTCCGCTTCGGCCGTGTCGTCGGAAATGATCTTTCGGATGGAGGCGAGGATCTCCTCCATTGTCGGTTCTTGTGCCTGTTCCGTGCTGCTCATAGACCTATCCAAGCCGTGTCAATCTGCCGGTCAATCAAACTGGCAACAGGACAATGCGGTCAAGGCGAAACCCCATCTGCATCCACACATATAGCGCTCAGTAGTTAACAAGCTGTGCGAATGTGCCCCAGCCTGCCGCGATTCGCCCGATACACGGCAAACTACCACCACACTACCAGTAAACGCCAGCGGCCAACAGTTCACGCCCAGCGATATCCACCGGATCGTATCTTCAGGCGGCCGCCGCCCCGCCTGCCGCGCGTCCCCACCGCCGGCCGCGCTATTCCTCGCTGTTGATGCCCAGACCGAAGAACTTGTAGCGAACCTCGTCCAAATTGACGGTCGGGTCATAGAGCGCCACAGGCAGAGGCAGGCGCTCCGCGGTCAGGGCGCCAATGGTGGCGAGCAGTGCGTATGCCGCGACCACCTCATCGCGGCGCGAGGCGACCAGCAGGATGCGGGAATTGATCAGGTCCTCGTTGGTGTCGAGGACATCGAGAATGGTTCGCGAGCCGACCAGGGCTTCCTGCTGAATGCCCTTGTAAGCGAGCGTGTTGGCTGCGACCTCATCGGTATCCGACTTGATGCTTTCGCGCGCCTCAATCCATCTGTTCCACGCGGTCACCACCTGGTCGTGGACGTCCCTGACTGCTTCCAGCACTTCCTGCTTGCGCTGGTGATTGACCTGCTTGGCCTCGCGCACCTCGGAGGCTTCGCGCCCTGCCTGATAGAGCGGCACGCTGACCCTACCGATCAAAGACAATGTATCTCTGTTGTCGGTAATCGAATCCGGATCTTCCTCATGGCTGTAGCGGGCCTCAAGATCGGCACTCGGCAGCAGGTCGCCGACCGCCACGTCGACGGCGTATTTCGATGCTTCCTCGCTGTACTGTGCCGCCAGGATCGTCGGGTTGTTGCCGTTCGCCATTGCAATCGCCCCATCGAGCGTCTTGGGCAATTTGCGGCGGATCGATTTCGGGTATTTCAGCGACGCCGGCGTGCGGCCGATGACACGGACAAAGTTGGCACGGCTGACGGCGAGATTGGCGCGTGCGGTTGCCAGGTCGGAACGTGCGCGGCTGAGGCGCGCGCGCGACTGGGCAACGTCGGTCTGGGTCAATTCACCGACATTGAACCGGGCCTGGGTGCCTCTCAGCTGCTCCTCGAGATTGCCGACGTTTTCCTTGCGCAGCGACGCGATCCGGGCGTCGCGCAGAACGTTCATATATGCGGTCACGCCATCAAACAGCACGTTCTGCTCTACGATAAGCAGCGTCTGCTGCCCGGCCAACACGATCCGCTCGGCCTGCTCCGTGCTGTTGATGGTCCGGAAACCGCGAAACAGCGGTTGATTGAGCGTAACCGCGAAACCGTAAGGCTCAAAACTTGTGTTCGGCCCAGGCGTGGTTTCGACATCCACAACCCCCGCATCGCCATCGGCAATGATGGTCGGCCGCCAGCCGGACAAGGCCTGCGACACGCCTTCGTCGGTCGCGCGTTGGCGTGCGCGTTCCGCCCGCAGCGTCGGATTGCTCTCATAGGCCGAGGAGAGCGCCCGGTAGAGCGTTTCCGCGCGCGCATCGACCGATGCGGTCAGCCCGACCGCCGCAGCCAACACAAAAGCGGCGCCCAGAAGGCGGCCGCGGCCTGCGATAAAGCCTTTACGGCTTGGCGATTTGTTTTTCATCAACCAGAAGATCCTCACCCACGCCGGCATGGCAAACCGAATTCACACACACAATGCTCCGGGTTTCAATTACCCCCCGAACATATCGGTTTAAAAACATGCCGACCCGTTGTTGCCCCCTAACGGATTGGACTCCACGAATCGAATTCACTGACTCTAGTGGCAACCTCTACCGGTTGCCACACAGAATTCAAGCGTCAACATTTTTCCTGCCAATTGTGGCCAAAAAGCAATGGTCGTATGGCGATTGTCGTTAAAAGGCAAATGACGGCTCGGTTTCGGCAAACCCGGGCAGCGCCGCCACCGTGGCGTCGAACGCGACCTTTTCGGCAACGACCTCGCCATGACGGATGTAGAGATGGGCGCGGCCCAGGGGCCCTTCGCCCACGACCGCGACCAACCGGCCGCCCTCCTTGAGCTGGCCAAGCAGCGCCTCCGGCACCTTTGAGACCGAGCCGTTGAGCACGATCGCGTCATAGGGCGCTTCGGAGGCATAGCCCTCGTTCAGAACGCCGGTGACCACCGCGGCATTGTCGACGCCCTGCTCGACCAGGACATCCGCGGCGGTTTGGGCCAGACCCTCGTCGCATTCCAACGCCACCACCGCATCGGCCATGCGGGCGAGCACGGCGGACGAATAGCCCAGACCGCAGCCGACATCGAGAACCAGATCGCCCGGCTGAATCTCCGCCAGCTGGACCAGCCGCGCGAACACCATCGGCTGGATCACGTAACGCGCCAGCCCGTCCTGCGTGGCCGGCGCCACCACTACGTCCTCATCCATATAGGCGATCGTCTGGACCGCGCGGGGCAGGAAGGCTTCGCGCGGCACTTCGGCCATGGCGTCGATCACGCCGCGGTCGGTGACGCTGTTCGGCCGCACCTGGGACTCGACCATGTTGGCGCGGGCGGTATCGTAGTCGAACATTGCGCAGTGTATCCCTCGTCATACCGGGGCGCCGGCAGCCCCTTTGCCTCGATCCCCTAATACACGGCCCGGACGACCAGGAAAAGCGTCACGTTCCAAATCCGCGGCACTGCCGTTCAATTTGTTGTCGCACGGCCCGAGCTTTGCTATAGGCAGTGGCTCGTCAGACATGGCCACGTGGCGGAGTGGTGACGCAGCGGATTGCAAATCCGTGTACGCCGGTTCGATTCCGGCCGTGGCCTCCAATACCTATGCGACCTAAACCATCTCCGGATTGCGGCTATCGCTGACGGCCCCGGCAAGGCCGCGCCCTGTCTCGCATCGACACGCCTGCGCCATGGTGATACGGGTCAAGTTCATGATCAGGCCCGGCGACCAGTACGAGGTCCGAAAGACCGTCTATGCGCGGATTCGCGATCTGTTCGAGCGCGAGGGCATCAAATTCGCTCATCGCCAGGTCACGGTCCATCTCGCAGACGAAGACAAGGGCCGGGAGCTCGACGAGGAAACCAAGAAAAAGATCGCCGGTGCGGCGCTTCCGGCCGTTGAAGAGGCTCAGAAACCTAAATCAACCTCTGGCGCGGACCTTTAGCCTGATCGAACGCAACTTCGAGCGGATTGCAAATCCGCCGGTGCCGGGCGAGGCCCGTTCATGGCCCCAATCCCAAACGGCAGCGGCGCCCCCGGGGTTTCCCGGGAGCGCCGCGATGGTGCCTTTACGTGCAGAGTGCTCAGACGTCACTAACAGCCATGATA
>JBPCWF010000592.1:0-4626 GCA_051009775.1 Hyphomicrobiales bacterium
CCCGGTGTTCGATTGGCGCGAGCGGTCCCATTTCAGGATCGTGAACTCGCCATCGGGACCGGTAACCAGCCCCTGTCCGTCCGGGATCTCATCTATCGGCGTGAACTCGAAATCCTCCGCCGCCGCGGCAATGGCCATTGCGCATAAGACCGTCATGGCGAGAATGAGGATGCGTGGCATGTGCGCGCCGGTTGTTGCCGACGGCGATCGGCCTGTGGTCATGCTTTCCTCCGCTCAGAGGTTCGTTTTCTCCGGCATCGACGCTAAAGCCCGGCACCGGCAGGGTCAATCTCCTGCCGGGCGAAAGCGTCGCCGGTTTGGCGCCCGATCGGACTTAGAGCAACGGCAAAAAGACCGGGCGTAAAAGACGCCCGGTTCAAGTTTTGCGCTAGTCCCGATCACTCGGGCGTAACCGCTTCGGTGATCCCGCTGGTCGACGTGACTGTCGGTTGGGGAGCCGGAGCGGATGTCGACGCCGTCGAACCGATTGTCGACGGCGCGGAAGGATCGTATTTGATGATGGTGAGTTCACCCTCGGGTCCGGTCACAAGGCCTTGGCCTTCCGGAATCTCGCTGACCGCGGTGTACTCGAAGCTTTCGCCACCGGAGCATCCCGCGAGCAGGAGGCCGGCGAGGCCCGCCGCCAGCACGAAGGCAAGCGGCAGTCTGGTGGGCCGGGCGGAAAGAACTGTTTCGGTTTTGTGCATTGCGTGTCCGATCAGAATTTGACGCGGGCACCGACGATGAACGTAAAGACGTCATCCGGATCCGCAACCTGATTGGTCGTAAAGTTGGCGTCTGTGGCGAGGTCGCCAGCCAGCCCGATGGCGGCGTCGGCGTCGAGTTCATGCACGCGAACACCGGCGTAGATTTCGGTGCCGACATGGTCGATCTTCTGAACGACGAACGCACCGTAGGCGTAGAACTCCTCGTCCTGGGCGTCGACCTCGTCGGTGTATTGGAAGTCGAAAGCGATTGCCGTGTGGCCCCAGGAGATCAGATCGAGGATCCAGCCGACCTTGGCATAGAAGAAGAACGGGTCCGTGGTTGCGCCACGGCCGTCGATGTTGTCTTCCTGCATACCGGCGGCAACGGTGAAGTTCAGGCCGTTATCCAGCAACAGGGACGCTGCGCCAGCGACCTGATAGTCGTAATCGCCGCCCTGCCTGAAGTCCTGATTTACATAAGCGATGGCGGCCGCGAATTTGTGGCCGCCAAACTTCTGGGCATAGCGCAGTGCCAGATCCCAGTGGTTCTGGTCGGTCACGGAGGTGGAGAGCTGGAAGCCGGCGATGGTCGGCGTGTCGTAGCGCACACGGTCCTGCCGGCTGAGGCCGTCGAGGTTGGTCGACGCGTCTCTGATCCGAACGCCGTTCTCGAATTCAAGGCCGCCGGCCATGTCTTCGATGCTCGAATAGGCGACAACGGCGGTGCCGGACAGGTCGACTTCCGATGTGCCGTTCGATGCCGTATCGCCCTGGCCGAGCCAGATGCGGCCCCAGGTTTCGCTGTCGAACCACACTTCGAGCTTGCGCTCGGTGAAGTTGTTCGGGCCGGCAGAAGAGTTCTGTTTGAAGCGGATGGCCGCTGAACTGTTCGACTCGAACTGGACCTCGATCTGTGCGCCGACGCTCAGGTCGCAATTGATCTGACCCTTGGCGCGTGCCCGCAGGCGGGTCGAGGAGTTGTCGTTGTCGACGAAGAACGTATCGTCGACCTCGCCATTGTCGCCATAGAGGAAGGCCCGGTTGACCTGGCCGCCGAACTTGACCGAGATGTCTTTCCGGCAGTCGTCGATGACCGGTTCCGGATCGACGGCGTGGGCAGTGTTGGCTCCGGTGAGGACGATTGCCGCGAAGGCGGTTCCGGCCACGAGTGTGGTAAGTAATTGAGACATAGCGCGCATGAGTTCTCCCCTCTCTGTGGATTACGCGAAGTTATAAGAACCCTACGGAGCAAACTCCGTGGTATTCCTATAGACCTGTTGGGGAAGACGGCTCTATTACGAATGCGCAGTATTTGTTGTAATTTCGGGCAGTGTGATCGCTGTGCCACGGAATGTAATCAGAGTGTTATGTGACTGTTACATTTTTGTCATATATGGCGAGTTTATGGCGGTTAGTCGAGGATTGTGCTCAGGCGCGTTCTGACGTGAAATTCGTCCTGAATACTTTTGGACAGCAAATAAAATGCAAGGCCGGCTGCCGTAGCACGGCGCCGCCGCCAGGGCGCTTCAATGCCTGGGGGAGCGGCGGCGCGTGCAGCCTGCGTGCGTGCCCGACGCGGCGGTGGGTCCACTTGCATGGCGATGGCATTCGCGATACATCCCACCACAAGCGCAGCTCGGAGACAGGGAACAATTATGGCACGCAACAAGATTGCGCTGATCGGCGGCGGCATGATCGGCGGAACGCTTGCCCATCTGGCAGGCCTCAAGGAACTGGGCGACGTGGTTCTGTTCGACATCGTCGACGGGCTGCCCCAGGGCAAGTCGCTCGACATCGCGGAGTCCTCGTCGGTGGAGGGCTTCGACGCGGCGCTGTCCGGCACCAACCAGTATTCCCCGATCGAGGGTGCCGACGTGGTGATCGTCACCGCCGGTGTGCCGCGCAAGCCTGGCATGAGCCGGGACGACCTGCTCGACATCAACCTGAAAGTCATGGAGCAGGTCGGCGCCGGCATCAAGAAATACGCGCCCGGCGCCTTCGTCATCTGCATCACAAACCCGCTCGACGCCATGGTCTGGGCCCTGCAGAAGTCCTGCGGCCTGCCGACCAACAAGGTGGTCGGCATGGCCGGCGTGCTCGACTCGGCCCGGTTCCGCTACTTCCTGGCGGAGGAATTCGGCGTCTCGGTCGAGGACGTCACCGCCTTCGTGCTCGGCGGGCATGGCGACACCATGGTGCCGCTGGTGCGCTATTCGACGGTCGCCGGCATCCCGATCCCGGATCTGATCAAGATGCGCTGGTCGACCCAGAAACGCATCGACAAGATCGTCGAGCGGACGCGCGACGGCGGTGCCGAGATCGTCGGCCTGCTCAAGTCCGGCTCGGCCTACTACGCCCCGGCAAGCTCGGCCATGGCGATGGCGGAAGCCTACCTCAAGGACAAGAAGCGCGTCATGCCCTGTGCCGCCTATCTCAACGGGCAATACGGCATCAAGGGTCTCTATGTCGGCGTGCCGGTGGTGCTCGGCGCGGACGGGGTCGAGAAAATCGTCGAAATCCGCCTCGAGGGGGACGAAAAGACCGAGTTCCGGAAATCGGTCAAATCCGTGGAGGCGCTGGTCAAGGCGTGCCGCGAGATCGCGCCGGCGCTGGGCGGCGAGTGACCTCGCGCAGACCAGGCGCATCACACCCGATCACCGCATCCGACGTTGTGTGGCTGGTGCCACGGAGCGGCCCACGGCCCGTGCGCCATCAAATGATTTCACATGGTTGAAAAGTGTCATATAACGGCCAGACCTGAGCGGCAGGTAGAGGTGGGGAGCAACGGCGACCTCTAACACTTTTAAGGGCAATCCATGAACATCCACGAATATCAGGCGAAAGCCGTGCTGCGCGAGTTCGGCGTCAAGACACCGCGCGGCCATGCGGCCTTCTCCGTCGATGAAGCGGTCAAGGCGGCGGAAGAGCTGGGCGGTCCGGTGTGGGTCGTCAAGGCGCAGATCCACGCCGGCGGACGCGGCAAAGGCGGCGGCGTCAAGGTGGTCAAGTCGATCGACGACGTTCGGGCGGAATCCGAAAACATCCTCGGTATGCAGCTGATAACTCATCAGACCGGCCCCGAAGGCAAGCAGGTCAACCGGCTCTACATCGAAGACGGATCCGCCATTGCCCGCGAACTCTATCTGTCCTGCCTGGTCGACCGCGAGACCTCGCGCATCGCCTTCATCGCCTCGACCGAGGGCGGCATGGACATCGAGCAGGTGGCGCACGACACGCCGGAGAAGATCCTGACCATCACGGTCGATCCGGCAGCCGGCTGCAGCCCTTATATCGGCCGCGACATCGCCTTCGCGCTCAAGCTCGAGGGCGATCAGGTCAAGCAATGCGTCAAGCTGATCTCCAACCTTTATGACGCCTTCGTGGTCAAGGACATGAGCCTGCTCGAAATCAACCCCCTGGTGGTGACCGAGGCGGGCGAACTGATCTGCCTCGACGCCAAGGTCAATTTCGACGACAACGCGGTCGAGCGCCACAAGGACATCATGGAGCTGCGCGACCTGTCGGAAGAGGACGACAAGGAGATCGAGGCGTCCAAACACGATCTCTCCTATGTCGCGCTCGACGGCACCATCGGCTGCATGGTCAACGGCGCGGGCCTTGCCATGTCGACCATGGACATCATCAAGCTCTACGGCGCGGAGCCGGCGAAGTTCCTCGATGTCGGCGGTGGCGCCACGACGGAGAAGGTCACCGCGGCGTTCAAGATCATCACCGCCGATCCCAATGTGCAGGGCATCCTGGTCAATATTTTCGGCGGCATCATGCGCTGCGACGTGATCGCGGAAGGCGTGGTCGCTGCGGTCAAGGAGGTCGGCCTCCAGGTGCCCCTGGTGGTGCGGCTCGAAGGCACCAATGTGGACAAGGGCAAGCAGATCATCAACGAATCCGGGCTCAACGT
>JBPCWF010000593.1:0-2889 GCA_051009775.1 Hyphomicrobiales bacterium
GGAGGAGATGGCGAAATACTGGTCCGACTTCATCAACGGCCACATCCCCAATTTCTCCAAGTCGCCCTACGACCAGATCGATAATTACGTCAAGGAATGCTGGGAGGCGATCGTCGATACCTCCAAATGGGCCGAGAAGGACCTGCCCGGCGTGCTCGCCAGGGTCAAGCCGGACATGGTCTGCGTCGACAACGTGATCCTGTTCCCGGCGATCAAGCGTTACTCGGCAGAGACCGGCGCGCCCTGGGTGCGGATCATCTCGTGCTCGGAAAACGAGATCGAGGACCCGGGCATCCCGCCCCATCTGTCGGGCTGCGGCGAGAACGACACGGCCTGTTTCGAGGCCTTCCGGGCGCGCTTCAACGAAGTCGTCAAGCCGATCCATGACGACTTCAACGCCTTCCTCGGCTCGGCCGGCGAGGCGCCCTATCCCCTGGCTGAGTTCTTCGAGGCCTCGCCCTTCATGAACCTCCTGCTCTATCCCGAGCCTGTGAAGTTCACCCGCTCCAGGCCGCTCGACCCGGCGCGGTTCCAGTATCTCGAAGGCTGCGTACGCCAGGACGAGGCGTACGAGGTGCCGGCCTTCAAGGCCAATGACGACAAGCCCCTGCTCTATGTCAGCTACGGCTCGCTCGGCTCCGGCGACACCGACCTCATGAAGCGGGTCATCGCCGCCATCGCCGACATGCCGGTCCGCGCCCTGGTCAATGTCGGCGACTACATGGAGGCTTACGACGCCCCGCCGGACAATGTCCATCTCGACGGCTGGTATCCGCAGCCCTCGGTCATCCCGCAGGTCGACGGCGTGATCCATCACGGCGGCAATAACAGCTTCACCGAGTGCCTCTATTTCGGCAAGCCGGCGATCATCATGCCCTATGTCTGGGACGGCCACGACAACGCGACCCGGGTGCAGGAGACCGGCCACGGCTTCAAGCTCGACCGCTACAACTGGACGCCCCAGGACCTGGCGCAGAAGATCGACGCCATGCTGAACGACGAGGCCATGCGTACCAGGCTCGCCGCCACGTCGGGGCACATGCAGGGCCAGCACGGTCCGACCAAGGCCGCAGGCCTGCTCGACGGGCTCCTGAAGGCAACTGCGTGATGGCGGGTTCGGACATGCCGAGCAACCTCAACTCATCCGCACCCCATATCGCGGGCGCTTCGACCTGGGACGAGGACCTGGTCGACTGGGGCGGTCATCTGGAGCCGGTCGACGGCCGCTCGTCCAATTGCGGGCGGCTCTTGTGGAAAGGCGAGGGCGACGGTCTGCCGGAAGCGGGCATCTGGGAATGCACGCCCGGCAGCTGGCGCCTTGTGCTGCCGCGCGACGAGCTCTGCCATTTCGTCTCGGGCCGCGCGACCTACAGCGCCGACGACGGCGAGGTCATCGAGGTTGAGCCCGGCACGGTGGTCCATTTCCGCGAGGGCTGGACCGGCAATGTCGAAGTGCATGAAACCATGCGCAGCGTCTACATGCTGCGCTGAGGAAAGAGAGCGCGATGAGTGCAGTCGATCAGGACACCAAACCCCGGACCCCGGTTCTGCGTGACCCCAGAGCGATCGAGAAAGTTGTCGACTGGGGCGTGATCCCGACCATGATCGAGGGCGAGAGCCGGGTGAGCGGCGTGCTGCTGCACAAGGGTCCGGACGGCAGCCCGGAAACGGGCGTGTGGATCTGCACGCCGGGCTACTGGGAATGCCATGTGACGCGTGACGAGCTGTGCCATTTCCTGGAAGGCCGGTGCACCTACACCCACCAGTCCGGCGAGGTGATCGAGATCGCGCCCGACACCGCAGCCTTCTTCCCCGAGGGCTGGAAGGGCACCTGCCGCGTGCATGAGACCGTCCGCAAAGTCTACATGATCCGGTGACAGCCATGACCGCATTCGATCCCTTCGCCGCCCAGGTTTTCCGCGGCAATGCGTTCCACGCGGCGGAAGGCTGCGATATCAGCGCGATCGTCGATCCGGCGACACTCGAAGAGGTCGGCCGCATCGCGGTCGGGTCGGCGGAACTCTGCGACGAGATCGCCGCGCAGGCGCTCGCCGCCCAGAGGGACTGGAAACGGATCGATGCCAAGACCCGGGCGGCGCTCCTGCACCGCATCGCCGGTTCCATCGAACGCATCGACTTCCACGACGTCGCCAGGCTGATGACGCTCGAGATGGGCAAGCCTTATCCGGAGGCCGTCGGCGAGCTTTACAACGTGGCCCCCGCCTTCCGCTATTTCGCCGAGATCGCCCGGGACGAGGCGGGCAAAGTGGCCGGCACCACCCAATACGGCTCGTTCCAGTATTCGGCCTATGAGCCCTATGGGGTCTCGGTCCACATCATGCCCTTCAACTTCCCGATCCTGTTGATGTCCTGGACCGTGGCGGCTTCGCTCGCCGCCGGCAATGCCTGCATCGTCAAGCCGGCCGAGGCGACCAGCCTGTGCACCCTCAAGTTCATGGAACACTTCGCCGGAGTTCTGCCGCCTGGCCTGGTCTCCTGCGTCACCGGCGGCGCCGAGACCGCGCAGGCGCTGATCTGTTCCGGCAAGACCCATGCGGTCGCCTTCACCGGCAGCGTCGAGGCGGGCCGCGCCGTCAATGTCGCCTGCGCCGAACGTTTCAAGCCCGCGATCATCGAGGCCGGCGGCAACGACCCGATGATCATTTCCGAAAACGCGCCCATGGACCAGGCGGTCGCCGGCACGGTCACCTCGGCGTTCCACCTGTCGGGCCAGATTTGCACCTCGTCCGAGCGTCTCTACGTTCATGAGAATGTGCATGACGAATTCATCGACAAGTTCGCCTCGGCCGCCTCGAAACTGCGCATCGGCAACGGTCTCGATAAGTCGGAGATCGGCCCGCTCGTATCGGAGGCTGCCCGCGCCAAGGT
>JBPCWF010000594.1:0-10268 GCA_051009775.1 Hyphomicrobiales bacterium
GAGCAGATCAGCGCCACGTCCTTGCCTTCACCGGCGAGCTCCAGGGCGTGGCGTACGCGGGCTTCCTCCTGGCCAAGGTCAAAGCGGTGCTCGGTCTTGCCCCGGTTCAGATCCTGCGTCAGATCGAGATAGAGGCCGTAGCCAACCCAGTCGCCTGCCTGCGACAAGAGCCGGCTCGCCTCCGGGCTGCGCCAGTCCCGGGAGCCGGGGCCAAGCCCGACCACCGAAAGCCGCCCGCGTGCCCGGCCGACCGATTGTGTATCGATTGGCCCTGGCGCCCGTGCGATCGCACAGGTCGCCCGCCGGGATTTGGTCTTGGCGACGACCAGTTCGGCCTCGGGACCGGCGGCCACAAGGGCCGCGCCTTCCGCAACGCCCGGGCAGCCGACCTCGCGCATGACGAGGTCGGACGGGTTCTCGAGCCGGTCGGCGACGTCGTTGAGGGCATCCGCCGCAAACACGCGCAGCGGCACGCCGAGCCTTTGCGCCACGGCATTGACCGCCGCCTCGTCGGCCTTGAGGTCGATCGAGCCGACAAGCGCGATCGCCTGGGGCGCGAGACCATGCTCGGTCAGAACCCCTTCCACCAGATCAACGACCTCGTCGGGCGGGCAATGCCGCTCACAGCCGACGCCCAGCGCGAGCGTGGCCGGATGGTAGACCAGCCGCCGGTCGGTTCCCGGCAGCGCTTTCTCCGTCACGATCAATTCCGTTTCCGCGTCGCCGGATAACGGCAGGGCGGCCAACCACGGAGCATCGCCGTCCAATCGGACATTCCCGCCCGCCAGCAGGCCGGCCATGACCTTTTTGGCGTCCACGGGATTGGCAAGCGTCCAGCCCGCCGGCGGGTCGTCGAGGGCGACGCCGAAACGGGCGTCTCCCGCCGTCGTCAGCGCCGCGGTGACACCCAGGGCATCGGCGATCTCGCCGGCCAGACGGTTGGCGCCGTGATGGCCACCAAGGAGAGGCACAACGGCGGAGCCGTCACCGGCGACGGCGATGACCGGAGGTTCGTTTCGTTTGTCCGCAAGCACAGGGCCGAGCGCGCGGATCAGGATGCCGGCGGCACAGATACCGACGATCGGCCGGTCCGCGGCAAACAGGCCGCGCAGGTGGCTCATCGTGTCTTCGAACGGCACGTCCGCGCCATCGCACCGGCCCCTGAGACCATGCACCTCGCAGCCGCCGAGCCCGGCCGCAATCCGCCGTGCGGTCTCGCACCCGGACGCGCTCAGGCCTATGATCGCCGGGCCGGTCACCATGGCTCGTCTCCGCAATAGACCAGGATGGTCGAGAAATAGGGCTGCTCGCCTTCGGGCATAGCGTCGAGCGGCGTTACCTTCTCGGCCCCGCGCGTCGCCTGTTCCACGATTGCGGCACGGCCGGACAGGCCCAATCCGTTCAGCACCCGGCGTACCTTGTCGAAATGGCGACCGACTTTGATGATGGCGGCGGCCTCGGCGCGGGACAGCTCTTCCTTCAGCGTCTCTTCCGGCAACGGCGCGGGCAGGACCTTGAGCCGCTCGTTGCGCGCGGCGAGCGGGCGGCCGAGCGCGGCGGCGCAGGCGGTGAGCGACGTGATGCCGGGCACCACGACGGTCGGGTGGCGCTCTGCGACGCGGGCGAAGAGATACATGAAGCTGCCATAGAAAAACGGATCGCCCTCGCACAGGAAGGCGACGTCTTCGCCGGCATCGAGATGGCCGGCGATGGCGAGGGCCGCGGTGTCATAGACATCCGATGCCGGATCCCGTTCGGTGCACATGGGGATATGGACCGGCAACTCGCGGGCACCGTCGCCCATCGCCCCGGCTGCAATGCTGCGCGCCAGGCTCTCGCCGTCGCCGTTGACCGGATAGGCAACGACGGACGCCGCTGCGATGATCCGGACCGCCTTCAGCGTGAGCAGCTCCGGATCGCCGGGACCGACCCCGATGCCGTAGAATGTGCCCTGTTGCGCCATGTCCCGCCCCGTCAGCTCTTCGTCGCCCGCCACTGCAGGACCGACATGCGCGGACGCATGGCATGGAGACGGCCGACCGGCGCCGCCTCGGAGATGCCGATGCGCACGAGTTCGCCGCCAAGCGTGCGGTGCCGGTCGATCA
The DNA here is from genome assembly GCA_051009775.1 of Hyphomicrobiales bacterium. Lineage (GTDB taxonomy): Bacteria > Pseudomonadota > Alphaproteobacteria > Rhizobiales > JAJFHB01 > JBPCWF01. Next base: position 2,106 of record JBPCWF010000594.1, read on the forward strand.
GCGCGGCCTCGCCCTCCAGCGTCACCGCATTTGCGACGCAGCGCCCGCCGGCGCCAAGCGCCGCCCATGCCGCCTCGAACACGGACGCATCGGAGACCGCGCCGCCGATGAAGAGCGCGTGCGGAGACGCCCTGCCGTCCAGTGTGGCGGGCAGTTCGCCCTCGACGATCTCCAGATCCGGTGCCCCCAGCGCCGTCGCGTTCTCCGCCATCATGGCGATCCGCTCGGCCTTGCGTTCGAAGGCGACCGCCCTGGCGCCGCGCGCGGCACGCATCCATTCGATGGCGACCGAGCCGCAGCCCGCGCCGAGATCCCACAGAAGCGCCCCGGGCACCGGGCCCAAGGACGCAACCGTGATCGCGCGCACATCGCGTTTGGTGAGTTGACCATCGTGCACGAAGGCATCGTCGGGCAGGCCCGGCACCCGCGGCAGAACCGTTGCGCCGCCGCGCGCAACGCACTCAACGGCGAGCGTGCTGAACGCGGCGATATTCTTCGGAACCCTGTCATTGGCGGTCAGTGCAATCTGCCGTTCATCGCCGCCGCCCATATGTTCGAGCACGGTGAGCCGGCTCGGTCCGTAGCCGCGAGCCCGCAGCATCTCCGCCACCGCGCCCACGGTTTCGCCGCCTTCGGTCAGCGCCAGCACCCTGGCTCCGGGCTGCACCAGCGGCTGGATCAGGGCGGCGGGACGGCCGTGCAGCGAAACCGTCTCGACATCCTGCAGCGGCCAGCCCAAGCGGGCGGCGGCCAGGCTGAAGGCGGAGGGCGCCGGCAGGATCGTCACTTCGTCCGCCGGGAAATGCTTGAGCAGCGTCACGCCGACGCCGAAATGCATCGGATCGCCGGTGGCGAGCACGACCACCGCGCGGCCCTTCCAGTCCGCGATCTTCGAGATCATGTCGGAGAGCGGCGAGGTCCAGGGATAGCGCCGGGCGGTCTCCCTGCTCAGATGGCCGAGCAGGCGTTCGGAACCGACGATGATTTCCGCCGCGTCGAGCAGAGCGCGGGCGGGCGGCGAAAGGCCGTCCGTACCGTCGTCACCGACGCCGATGATGGCGAGCCAGCGGGTCATGACCCCATCCCGAGCGCGATGGCGTTGAGGGCGGCGCCGGCCATGGCGCTTCCACCGCGCCGGCCGAGCAGGGTGATGAACGGAATGCCGCGCGGGTTGTCGGCTAGGTCCTGTTTGGACTCCGCGGCGCCGACGAACCCGACGGGAAATCCCAGGATCGCCGCGGGCTTCGGCGCGCCCTGGTCAATCAGTTCGAGCAGGGCGAACAGGGCCGTCGGCGCATTGCCAATGACAACGACCGCGCCATCCAGATGCGCGGACCAGAGCGAAACAGCCGCCGCCGAACGGGTCGTGCCGCCTGCCCTGGCAAGTTCGGGCACGGCCGCGTCATTGAGCGTGCAGACGATGCCGTTGCCGGCAGGCAACGCCGTTTCGATGATCGCGCGCCTGGCCATTTCGCAGTCGGCCAGGATCGCGCACCCTGTGGACAGAGCCCCGGCGGCGGCACCAACGACCCGGTCGTCGAACCTCAGATCCGCCACAAGGTCGGTCATGCCGCAGGCATGCATCAGGCGCACCGCGACCGGCTCGATCGACGCCGGCAGGTCCGAAAGATCCGCCTCCCCGCGCACGATCGCGAAGGACCGCTCATAGATGGCGGCGGGATCCTTTAGATAGGTCATGGTCAACTCGCACCCGCAAGCCACTAACGCCTCAGGACGCCTTGTCCGTCATGCTTCGCGGCCCATGTGGGTGGTCGGCATGCGGATAGGGATGGTGATGATGGTCGTGATCGTGGCCATGCACATGATCGTGTGCGTGATGGTGGTCATGGTCATGATCGTGGTGATGGCCGTGCCCGTGGTCCACCGCACCGGTGCCGACACCTTCGACATGGTGGTGGTGGCTTTCCTGGGGCAGCCCGACCTCGTCCTCGAAGCCCAGGACCTGGGTGCGGTACTTGCACATGCCGCAGTTCATGGTGTTGTCGCCGGTGAGGATCTGCTCGACCCGCTCCCTGAAGGTCTCGATCACCAAGGGATGGTCGTTTAGATAGGGCGCCTTGAGGAACTCGATCCCGGGATGGCGCGCCGCCACCGCATCGGTCGCGTCATAGATCCGGCTTATCAGTATTCCGGAGAACAGGAAATACGGGAACACGACAATGCGCCGGTAGCCGAGCTTGGCGGCATGTTCCAGCCCCGGCTCGACCAGCGGGAAGGTGACGCCGGAATAGGCGGTCTCGCCCCAGCCGAAGCCGAAGCCCTCCCACAGCATGCGCATGACCTTGGAGACATTGGAATTGGCGTCCGGATCGGAGGCGCCGCGCCCGACCACCACCAGCATGGTCTCGTGCAGAGGCACGTCGTCGGATGCCGCATCGATGGTTTCGCGGATGCGCGCACCGGCAGCCGCAATCATCTTGGGATCGATGCCAAGCTCCTTGCCATACTCGATATCGAAGCCCTCGTGCCCGGCGGCATAGGCGTTGAGCACGGAGGGAATGTCGTTCTTGGCGTGGCCGGCGGCGAACAGCATGCCCGGCACAGCCAGCACCCGGGTGACGCCCTGGTCGCGCAGCTTGTCGAGCCCGGTGCGGATGATCGGGGTGGCGAATTCGAGATAGCCGTACTCGACCGGATAGTCCGGCAGAAGCGGCCTCAGGCCCTCGGCAACCCGGGCGAATTCGGTCACCGCCCCTTCGTCGCGACTGCCATGGCCGCAGACCATGACGCCCAGTTTTTCAGACATGTGCGTATCCGTTCAGTTGCCCTGGATGTGATCTGCCGCGCGGCAGCGCAAAAGGGCGCGGCCGGCCCACAGGACCAGTCCGAGCAGAATGGCATAGCCCAGCCAATGGCTGTGGCCCTGGCCCGCTTCGGCGAGATGGCCGGTATGGGCCTGGGCGGACGCCGGGACCAGGGTCAGGGCCGCGATGGCGGCAAGAATGCGGGAAATCATGTCTACCTCCTGAAATGTCATCGAGAGGCAGAGTTCTCAGGAAAGAGGAGGAAGGCCGCCGGTGACCCGGCTTGAGCTTTCTGGGCAGCTCCGGACTTGGCCCCCTGTTTGGGTCGGCCGCACCGGAATCGCTTTCAGTCCTTCATGGAACGCTGCGTCGGGCCTGTTCTATGGGGCCGGGAGCAGGCCGTCAATGACGCGAGCGACATTTGATGCACTGAACTCGCCGCGGCGGGGCGTCCGAACGAAAAAAGAGGGCCGGTCGCCCGGCCCTCCGCTGTTTGTTCCGCTGCAATCGATGTTGACTTACTGCGGCAGGACGACCGTATCGATCACATGGATCACGCCGTTCGAGGCCTCGATGTCGGCGGTCACCACGCTGGCATTGTCGACCTTCACGCCCGAGGTCGCATCGACCGACAGCTTGGAGCCCTGGACGGTGGCAACGTCAGACTTCTTGCCCGCGATGTCGGACGACATGACCTTACCCGGGATGACGTGGTAGGTCAGAATGCCGACGAGCTTTTCCTTGTTCTCGGGCTTGAGCAGGTCCTCGACGGTGCCGGCCGGCAGTTTGGCAAAGGCTTCGTCGGTCGGCGCGAACACGGTGAACGGGCCCTTGCCCTTGAGCGTGTCGACCAGACCGGCGGCCTGCACGGCGGCGACCAGGGTCTTGAAGTTGCCGGCGGCGACAGCCGTATCGACAATGTCGGCGGCCTTGGCCTGGACCGTTCCGACGGCAAGCAGGGTGAGCATGCCGGCAGCGGCCAGCAGACGACGGGGCTTCAACATGGAGTTACTCCTTCTCACTGATTGGAAGCCGGGGATACGCCCGGTGAAGCGCCGCAGATCATCAGCGCGGACATGCAGAAACGGTTTTCTCAGTGTGCGGAAACATGAAGCTGCCGGATGATCCGGTGCGGGCGACGGCTCGTATAATTCGGTTTAACTTCACGCAGGTTTCCGGCCGATGGCATTCAACGCATGCCGGCCGGATTCGTGCCGTCTGGACCACCGGTGTTGTGTGCCGCCATGACCGATCATTGCACCAGGCATTGGACCTGGCATTTCGAAGCCGAACCGCTCGACGTGTGGACCGTGCTCGCCGACACGGCGCGCTTCAATGAGGCAGCGGGGTTCCCCAAGCACGACATCACGGAACGCCGCGAACCCGACGGCAGCATAAGCTATATCGGCCGGGCGAAGATCTCCGGGGTCACCGTTGCATGGCGCGACATTCCGATAGAATGGATCGAAGGCGAACGGTTCACCCACTGCAGCGAGTTTATCGGCACGCCGCTGAAGCGCCTCGCGGTGACGCTGAGGCTGCGCGCGGAAGAGAACGGCACCCGCGCGGACTACCGTCTGGAGATCGAACCGCGCAACTGGATCGGCCACCTTCTGGCGCGCTACCTCGCGCGCGCAGCGGAGCCGACATACGCCCGGCTGATCTCCGATCTGACGTCCTACCTCATGGGGCGCAGGGCCGAGCCATTCGAACTGCCGGGTGCCGCGTTCTCGCCGAGCGTCAAACGCCGCGTCGATGCCGCGATCACTCAGGTTGCGGCCCGCGGCTGCGATCTGGGCCTCGCCGAACGGCTCGCCCGCTACGTACGAGACGCTCAGGAAGTCGACCTCATGCACGTCCGGCCACTCAAGCTCGCCCGGGACTGGGAACTTGACGAACGCGCGGTGATCGAAGTCTGTCTCGAATCCGTCCATGCCGGCCTTCTGGGCATGGACTGGCAACTGCTCTGCCCCCGGTGCCGCGGCGCCAAGGTCAGCGCACCAAAGCTCGACGACTTGCCGCCGAAGGCCCATTGCGAGAGCTGCAGCATCGACTATGAGCGCGAATTCGCCAGGAACGTTGAGCTGACCTTCCATCCGGCGCCGGCGATCAGGCCGGTCGAGCGCGGCGAATTCTGCCTGTTCGGCCCGATGTCGACGCCGCATGTCAAATTGCAGCAGACGCTCGGGCCCGGCCGTGCCCGGCGCATCGATTTCGACCTTGCCCCGGGCAGCTACCGCATCCGGACGCTGAACGGCGCCGGCGCCGCCGATTTCGATCATGACGGCGGACCGCTGCCCTCACTGACAATAACCCACGAGGGCGTGCGCCTCGACCCGCAGGAGCGGGCAGGCCAGTTCATCATCGAGAACGGCGCAGCCCGGGACCAGACCGCGGTGATCGAAGAGCGGGAATGGGCGCGCGATGCGCTCACCGCGCACCGGGTGACCTCCATGCAGCTGTTCCGCGACCTGTTCGGCGGCGACGTACTGCGGCCGGGCGACGAGATCGCGATCGACACCATGACCTTCCTGTTCACCGATCTCAAGGGCTCGACCACGCTCTATAACCGGATCGGCGACGCCCGGGCCTATCAGCTGGTCCGGCACCATTTCGACTATCTGCGCGGCCTGGTGCGCCGTCATAACGGGGCGATCGTCAAGACCGTGGGCGACGCGGTCATGGCGGCCTTCGCCGATCCGGTCGACGCGCTGCATGCCGGGATCGACATCCAGCGCAATCTTCCCGCATTCAACGATGAACGCGCCGATACGCCGATCGTCATCAAGATGGGCCTGCATGCCGGCCCTTCGATTGCGGTGACCTCGAATGACGGCATCGACTATTTCGGCGCGACTGTGAACCTTGCCGCGCGGCTGGAAAAGGAGAGCGAAGGAAGCGATATCGTCCTGTCGGACGTGGTGGCACAGGACCCGGGCGTTGCCACCGTTCTGGAACGCTTCGAGCCGACCAGGGGCCAGGCGACCCTGAAAGGGTTTGACGAGGCCATCCCGATCACCCGGATCTCCGTTGCGGCGCGCAGCGTGTCCGACGCCGCGTGACGGCGCTCACACGCCTGCCGGCAGACCGTCGCGGAACAGCACCATCGACCCCGGGGCAATCGCCTGCCACGGCTCGTCATGGGTCAGCGGGTGGGTCGCGATCACGGTGACGATGTCCCCGGGCGTCGTCTCCGTGGCGAAGTCGACGGTCATCTCGGTGTCGATCAGGCTCGCCTCGCCGAACGGCGCGCGCCTTGTGAGCCAGGACAGGTTGGTGCTGCAGTAGCAGTAGAGCGTGTCGGCGTCGCACAGCATCATGTTGAACACGCCGAGCGTGCCGACCTGCTCGGCCAGGTCGAGGATCAGCCGCTTGAGGCCCGAGCCCGGTTTCGGCGGTTCGGCATGGCGTTTGCGGATCTGGTCGAGCATCCAGCAGAAGGCGTGCTCGCTGTCGGTCGTGCCGATCGGCCGGTAGAACTCGAGCGGCCATTTCTTGATGCCCTTGAGCCTGCCGTTGTGGGCAAAGGCCCAGCTGCGGCCCCACAGCTCCCGGGTGAATGGATGGGTGTTGGCGAGACAGACCCGGCCGTTGGTGGCCTTGCGGATATGGCAGATGACGTTGAGGCTCTTGACCGAATGGGACTGCACGAGGCTCGCGATCTCCGATTCGCAGCTCGCCAGCGGATCGTGAAACGTGCGGCAGCCGCGGCCCTCGTAGAACGCGATGCCCCAGCCGTCGGAATGCTGACCCGTGCGTCCGCCGCGCTGGATCAGCCCGGAGAACGAGAACCGGATGTCGGTCGGGACGTTGCAGTTCATGCCGAGCAGTTCACACATGGGCGGACTCTAGCGGCTGGGCACGCGCGTGCAAGTGTGACGCCTCCCTCTCCGTCGCTCCCGCGAACGCGGGAGCCTATTCGCCGTCCGGAAGATTAAGCAGCCGCCAACGGATTCCCGCTTTCATGGGAGTGACGAGTGTAAGAGAGCTAAAACTCGATGCCCACCTGGGCCTTCACGCCGGACCGGAAGGGATGTTTGATCTGGGTCATCTCGGTGACCAGATCGGCGATCTCGATCAGCTCGTCCTTGGCGTTGCGGCCGGTGACGATGACGTGGGTGTCCTCGGGCTTGGATTTGAGAACCTCGACCACCTCGTCGACATCCAGATAACCGTAGCGCAGGACGATGTTGAGCTCGTCGAGCAGGACCATCCTGTAGGACGTGTCGGCGATCATCTCCTTGGCGGTCTCCCAGGCGGTGCGGGCGGCGGCGATGTCGCGCTGGCGATCCTGGGTGTCCCATGTAAAGCCCTCGCCCATGGCCTTGATCGTGACCTGGTCGGCATAATTGTCCAGAACCGTGCGCTCGCCGGTCTCCCAGACGCCCTTGACGAACTGCACGATGCCGACCTTGAAGCCGTGGCCGAGCGCCCGGAACACCATGCCGAAGGCGGCGGTCGATTTGCCCTTGCCCTTGCCGGTATGGACGATGACCAGGCCCTTCTCGATGGTCTTGGTGGCGAGGATCTTGTCGCGCGCCTGTTTCTTGCGCCGCATCTTCTCCGCGTGGCGGGCGTCGAGTTCATCGTCGCTCATCTGGTCCTTGGGCTTGGTGTCGCTCATGGCAAGCTCCTCACGCGGGTTCGGGCTGGGCGCCGGTCAGCGCCCTGAGATCATGATAGGCCGAGTTGATTTTCGGGGTCCAGAGACCGCGTTCCACGGCCTCCAGAAAGCGCCGGGCAATCTCGTCCAATGCGGCCGGATTGTTCTGTTCGACAAAGCCGCGCACCCGGTCGTCGCCGATGAAGGCATCATAGGCGAGCTGGAAATGATGATCGCGCACGGCGCCGGTTGTGGCGGAAAAGGCAAATAGATAGTCCACCGTGGCGGCGATCTCGAACGCGCCCTTGTAGCCATGACGCATGACGCCGGCGATCCATTTGGGATTGACCACGCGGGAGCGCACGACCCGGCCGATCTCTTCCTCAAGGGTGCGGATCACCGGCCGGTCGGGACGGGAATGATCGTTGTGGTAGACCCGGGGACGGGTGCCGGAGACATGTTCGACCGCCGCCGTCATGCCGCCTTCGAACTGGTAGTAGTCGTCACTGTCGAGCAGGTCGTGTTCCCGGTTGTCCTGGTTGTGGATGACTGCTTCGATGGCGCCGAGCCGGCGGGTGAACTGCTCGGTCGAGGACCGGCCACGCGCGCCGCCGCCATAGGCATAGGCGCCCCACTGGATATAGGCGGCGGCAAGGTCGGCGCGCTCGTCCCAGAGCTTCTCGTCGATCAGCGCCTGCAGTCCCGCGCCATAGGCGCCGGGCTTGGATCCGAACACTCGGAACCCGGCGAAGCGTTGAGCTTCGGCCTGTTCGAGACCCTGGGCCTGGAGTTCCT
>JBPCWF010000595.1:0-3128 GCA_051009775.1 Hyphomicrobiales bacterium
TGCCGTGTGCCCAGCATATCGCGTAGGCGCGGGAGGTTTAAGAAACTCTCACGGCAATGTGAGCGGCGACGTCACCGCTCTGCGGGAAACTTCTGGAAGTACGGGTGTTTAGGACGCGGCCGCGGGCACCGGCGCCTGGTCGCGGGCCGCACGTTTTCCCCCCTTCTGCACCTTCTCGAAGGCGCGCACCTCGATCTGGCGAATGCGCTCGCGCGACACGTTGAACTCCTGGGACAGCTCCTCCAGTGTCAGAGGGTCGTCATTGAGCCGTCGGGCCTCGAAGATGCGGCGCTCGCGCTCGTTGAGCTTGTCCATGGCGGTGACCAGCATTTCGCGCCGGGCGGTGAGTTCCTCCGAGGCGGCAAGCTGGGTCTCCTGGTCGTCGGTGTCGTCGACCAGCCAGTCCATCCATTCGCCCTCGGCGTCCTGGCGCAGCGGTGCGTTGAGCGAGGTGTCGCCGCCGAGCCTGCGGTTCATCGACACCACGTCTTCCTCGGTGACGCCGAGCCGGGTGGCGATCTCGGTCACCTGATCGGGATGAAGGTCGCCTTCCTCCAGCGCCTGGATCTGTCCCTTGACCTTGCGCAGGTTGAAGAACAGCTTCTTCTGGTTCGCCGTGGTGCCCATCTTGACCAGGCTCCACGAGCGCAGGATGAACTCCTGGATCGCCGCGCGGATCCACCACATGGCGTAGGTCGCCAGCCGGAAGCCCTTTTCCGGGTCGAACCGCTTGACCGCCTGCATCAGGCCGACATTGCCCTCGGAAACGATTTCCGAGACCGGCAGCCCATAGCCGCGGTAGCCCATGGCGATTTTGGCAACGAGACGCAGATGGCTGGTCACGAGCTGGTGCGCCGCGTCGCGGTCGTCATGCTCGCGCCAGCTCTTGGCCAGCATATATTCCTGGTCCGGCTCCAGCATCGGGAAGTGCCGGATTTCCTGGAGATAACGGTTCAGGCCGTTCTCGCTGTTCAACGTGGGCAGTTTCTGCGTAGCCATTCGGATCCTTCAGCTGGATGAGCGCACAATTCATCGTGCCGCCGACGCACGGCAGCTCTCCATATATAAGATATCCGGGTTACGATTTTAAGACCCCGGGGAACGCTGCAACCGTTCGCCGCGCCGACGGCTTATCAACCGGTCGATGACGGTGCTTCAAGCCGTTGTTTCGGAACCCAAAATCTGCGGTTTCGGGAAACGCCAAACGACCGGATTTGGGTCCGGAAACCGGTCGAATGATCCAATATTAAGGAATGATGCGGTAGAGTTCCGATCTGCGCCCACAGGCCGAATCCTGGCATATCCCTTCGGAAAAGGCTCCCATGTCCGACTTTCTAAGCAAGATCCTCTCCCCCGGCGAGATTGAATCTCTCGAGCATGACATCATCGAGGAAGCCCAGGCGGGGCGGGAGGAGACCGCATGGCAAAAGGTGCAGCCGTTGCGAAAAGCCCAGCACCACCAGCACGAGGCCGCGCAGTCCCTGCTGCGCATTGTAAGTCGGGAATGCCTTCCAGCCGAGGGTGCTGCGGACGTTCTGTCGGAGATCGTAGAGTCTCATCCCCAAGACCTCGACATTCTGAGCGCGCTCGGCGAAAGCCTTGAAGCCGTCCGCGACATTGACGATCTGAACGCGCCTCCGCCGGACGAGGCGATGTTCCATACTGTCGTCCGAAAACTGGCCGCCGTCGCGGAGGACATGAATGGCGGCGACGGAGAGGAGGCGATACTTCGCTCGCTCGGCACATCAGCGCGCATGCTGGCGCGCCAATGCGATGAAATCGCAGAGAGCAGCTACCGCAAACTTGTCGAGATCAATCCGGAGAAGGGCGGAAACCACTACAATCTCGGCCTCTTCTTCAAAACACGCGGCAGGTTCGAAGACGGCATGAAATCGAACCAGGCGGCCGTGAGCCTGACGGACGAGGAGATCGAGAGCTACGAGTGGAACCTGGGCATCTGTGCCACCGGCGCGGGCCACGGTGCGGTCGCTTTGGACGTCTGGAAACGGATGGGACAGAAGATCGAGATGGGCCGGTTCGGGTTGCCCGAAGGCGGTTATCCGCAATGCAAGGTGAAGCTCGCCGAGCGGCCACTGGCGGAACGTACCGCAGACACCGACGACCCCGGACTGGAAGAGACGATCTGGATCGAACGGCTGAGCCCGTGTCACGGGATCATCCGCAGCGTTCTCTATCAGGACCTGGGTGTCGATTACGGCGACGTCGTCCTCATGGATGGCGCGCCGATTACCTATCACACCTATGGCGATACGGAAGTTCCCGTCTTTCCTCACCTGGCAACTCTCGTCCGGAACGGCTACCAGTATTTCGATTTCGCCGGTACACAGGAGGAGGCCCGCCAATTGGCGGATGCAAGCACCGACCTGGACGAAGACGCCATCGTCTACTCGCATTCGGAAAGTTTCCAGCAGCTGTGCGCGAATTGCTGGCGCGATCCCGATGTTGACCATGAACGCCATGAACGCATGGAGAAGCATGTCGTCATCGGCCGGATCGCCGCACCGGGGCATGTCGACCCCGGCCAGCTTCTGGATCAGCTCGACGCGGCACTGGCGAAGCGAAGCCCGTGTCAGCTCTATGCGCCCGATCTTTGTGTGGCGGCAGGAGTTGACAGCCGCGCACTGATCGACCGGCGAAGGTTCGACCTGCTGACGGGCAATTAAGCGCAGAGGCCGCTGTGGCCGGTCTTAATGTCACAGTTGGATTTTTGCCCGGTTTCGAGTTCGAAACGGTCGCCCCCGTTGATTGGTGCGTGTTCTGGCTCTAAGCCTTTGCCGGCACGGGTAAAAAAATCATCGACGGCGCGAGCAGCAACGTGCGTGCGCACACCAGGCTGATCGACAGCCCACTGCCTGCGACAATCAGAACATTGACCTCCAGCGCGAAGGGTTTAAGACCTCCCGCGCCGATCTGATCAAACGGACAGGTTTGGCCCCATGAGTTGGGACAGACGGCGCAATCACGGAATGTGAAGTCAACGCAAGGCCGATGGCTCAGGCCCGCTACAGCGTGGCGGAACACTTGAGCGGCGTACGGCTCAAAACCAACCCAACTGAAAAGAGGCGATCGATGTCAACCCATGCAGCAGCTCTCACTGGAGGGCCGAG
>JBPCWF010000596.1:0-3689 GCA_051009775.1 Hyphomicrobiales bacterium
GATATGGGCGGTCATGTGATAGTCGCCGTCCTTGAGGTAGCGGCTGAAGGCGTCCTTGATCTCGCGTTCGACCGTGCTGCGCTGTTCCGCGTCCAGGGTGTCGAGCTTCGGCCCCATCGACATGTCGATCTGCGCGCGCCATGGCTCGAGATGACCGGGGATCTTGGGCGTGAAGCGCAGTTCCTTCTCCTCGACGCCCTCGAAACCGCCCGCCTCCAGCGCGCCTGACAGAGTGCCCGGGACACCCATGCTGCACATCGTGTCGAAATCGATCAGCGGGTCGTCGAGCCCCCACAGCCGGTCCGCCACCTCGGCGAAGACCGTGAACATGGTGGTGTCGTCGCGCGGCCCCCAGACCATGAAACCGGCACGCCCGCCGGGCTTCAGGACCCTGAAGACTTCCGCCGTCGCGCGGGCGGGTTCCGGGACGAACATGAGGCCGAAGCGGCAGATCGACCGGTCGAAGCTTGCGTCCTCATCCGACAGCGCACACATGTCGGCGGTGCGGAAGGTGACATTGGAGAGGCCGCCGGCTTCCGCGCGCCGCCTGGCGCCTTCCATCATCTCCGGCACCAGGTCGGTGCAGTGAACCGAGCCCTCCGGCGCGACCATCCGCGCGACCGTGAGCGCAGGCTCGCCGGCGCCGGTCGCGAGATCCAGAACCGATTGCCCCGGCGCGACACCGACCGCCTCGATCAGCGGCTGGTTGAACCGGTCGGCCAGCTCCGCCACTTCGTCGGCCCGGCTGTCCCAGTGCTTGCCGCGCCGGGTCCAGTCTTCGCGGACCCGTTCGGTCTCACGGATGATATGGTCTTGGGTCATGACGCCTCGCCGTTCTTTTCCTTGTGCCACCGCTTCTATATGCTGCCGCGCCCATGAAGAGAACACCCCTGTGAGCGCACCTGACGCAGTTTTGATCCGCCCGTTCCGGGCAGACGACCGCGATGCCCTGGTTGCCTGCGTGCGCGGCCTGCAGGCGCATGAGGCCGAATTCGAACCGCGCATGAAGGCGCCGGAGGAACTCGGCGGCTGGTATTTCGACGGCCAGTTGGAGGAGTGCCGGCGCAAGAACGGCGTGATCCTCGTGGCCGAGGTGGCCGGTGATGTCATCGGCTATATCACGGTCTATGCGACCGAGACCTGCGAAGACCCGGACGAACGCGACTATGAATACGCCTGTGTCGCCGATGTCGCGGTGAATGAGGATCATCGCGGCCGGGGCATCGGTCGGGCATTGCTCGAAGCCGCCGAGCGCCACGCCCGCGACCACGGTGCGAAATGGCTGAGAATTTCGGTTCTGGCACGGAACCGGGGCGCGCTTGCGCTCTACGAGCGGTTCGGCTTCGAGCACCGTATCGTCGAGCTGGAAAAGGCGCTGGACGCTAAGACCGGCTAGTCGAGCTCGAACGCTTCCTTGTAGTCCTGCTTCAGGCTCGGGTCCTGCTCGGTCTTGCGCAGGACGCAGTTGCCGATCGCAAGCAGGTCGAGTTCGGTGCCCATGAAGCAGTGGAACGCGTCTTCCGGCGTGCATACGATCGGCTCGCCGCGCACGTTGAAACTGGTGTTGACCAGCATCGGGCAGCCGGTCAGCTCCTTGAACCGGCTGATCAGGTCGTAATAGAGCCTGTTGGTGTCCGCACGCACCGTCTGGACCCGCGCGGAATAGTCGACATGCGTGATCGCCGGCACTTCGGAGCGCGCGACATTGAGCTTTTCGATGCCGAACAGCTTCTCTTCCTCCGCGGTCATCTTCCGGCGGCGGTTTTCCTTCACGTCGGCGACCAGCAGCATGTAGGGGCTCTCGCCCTCCATGTCGAACCAGTCGGCAACGTCTTCCGCCAGCACGGACGGCGCAAACGGGCGGAAGCTCTCGCGGTACTTGACCTTGAGGTTGAGCGTCTTCTGGGTCGCCGGCGAGCGCGGATCGCCGAGGATCGAGCGGCCGCCGAGCGCCCGGGGGCCGAACTCCATGCGCCCCTGGAACCAGCCGACCGCGCCTTCGCCGGCGAGCGCCTGCGCGGTCAGTTCGACCATCTCTTCCGGCCTGTGCACCGAATAGACCGCGCCCGCGGCCGTGAGCCGGCTTTCGATCTCCGCTTGCGCGAATTCCGGGCCGAGATAGGCGCCCTGCATGTCGTCGCGGCCCTGCCCCGCCAGGGTGCGGGTGCCGCCCTTCTGGATGTAGTGTGCCGCGAGCGCCGCCCCGAGCGAGCCGCCGGCATCGCCCGAGGCCGGCTGGATCCAGATATTCTCGAACGCGCCGTCGCGCAGAAGCTTGCCGTTGGCGACGCAGTTGAGCGCGACACCGCCGGCCAGGCACAGATTGCTCTCGCCGGTCTCCTTGGCGAGCGCCCGCGCCAGGCGCAGCATGACCTCTTCGGTAACCCGCTGGATCGACGCCGCCACGTCCATGTGGAACTGGTCGAGCGGAGTTTCCCCCTGCCTGGGTTCACGGCCGAACACATCGTGAAACTTCTGGTTGGTCATGCGCAGGCCGGTGCAATAGTCGAAATAATCGAGATCGAGCCGGAAACTGCCGTCCGGCTTGATGTCGATCAGGTTGTCTCTGATCTCGGCCTCGAAACGCGGCTCGCCGTAAGGCGCGAGCCCCATCAGCTTGTACTCGCCCGAATTGACCTTGAAGCCCGTGTAGTAGGTGAAGGCCGAATAGAGCAGGCCGAGGGAATGGGGAAAGTGGATCTCCTTGAGAACGGTCAGGTCGCTGCCGTTGCCGAGCGCGACCGAACTGGTTGCCCATTCCCCGACACCGTCGAGGGTCAGCACGCAGGCGCGTTCGAACGGGCTTGAGTAAAACGCCGAGGCGGCATGGCTCAGGTGGTGTTCGGAAAACAGTATATCGGCATCGCCTTCGGCTTCCGGATCGAGCTTCCGCAGCTCCTTCTGAAGCAGCACCTTCTGAAACAGCTTCTCGCGCAGCCACACCGGCATGGCGAGGCGGAACGACGTGAACCCGCGCGGCGCGGTCGCGACATATGTCTCCATCAGCCGTTCGAACTTCAGGAACGGCTTGTCGTAGAACGCCACATGGTCGACATCGCGCAGACCCAGTCCGGCCTCGTCGAGGCAGAAGCGCACGGCGTTCTGGGGAAACCCCGCGTCGTGCTTGACGCGGGTGAAGCGTTCCTCCTGAGCGGCGGCGACCACGCGCCCGCCATCGGTCAGGGCGGCGGCACTGTCATGGTAGTAGGCGGAGATTCCGAGGATTCGCATGGCTCAGAACTGATTGGACAGGGAGCCCGGAGGCGGCCCGGGCGGATCGCGCTTGATCCAGTAGCTTTCTTCATCCGGATCGAGCTTGAGGCGCAGCAGATCGTGCCCCCTCATGCGCATGATAAGGCCGGTCGGGACCACGGCGACGAAGTACAAGAGGCCCAGGACGATCGGAGACACCACCTTGGACAGGAGCAGGCCGAACCGGGTCCACAGCTTGTTCAATGGTGCGAGCAGCACCGGCCGCACACCTGTGACGACGGCGAAGACCGCCGCCACGCCCATGGCCCACCAGCGGACATCCGCGCCCCAGATCAGCGGCCACAGACCGATGATGGCGAACACGACGGTGAACACCAGACCGAAACTGCGGTCAGATCCGCCTTCCACATGTTCGTCGCGCTTGAAGTCCTCGTGGAAGGACGCTTTCTGCTTGGCCACGTGACGCTCTCCAGGAC
>JBPCWF010000597.1:0-3404 GCA_051009775.1 Hyphomicrobiales bacterium
AATGACCTTCGGCACCAAATTAATGAACTTTGTCATCAAAGCCTGTTAGAACCGCCCCTCAATCGCATTTGGGTCCAGCCAAGTCAACGTCCCGCCGGAATCTGCGTCAATTTGCATGGCCACTCTCGCGCATCTGTCAGATCCGCATCTCGCACCATTGCCGCGCGTCCGCGTCAGCGACCTGCTCAACAAGCGGATGCTGGGCTATTTCAACTGGCACAGAAAGCGCAAATACGTCCATATCCGCGGCATCGCCGAGGCCATGGTGAGCGACATCGCGCACCAGGCGCCCGATCACATCGCGGTCACCGGCGACCTGGTCAATATCTCGCTCAGGGACGAGTTTCCCGCCGCGCGCGACTGGCTTGCGACGCTTGGAAGCGCCGGGGACGTCTCCGTCGTTCCGGGCAATCACGACGCCTATGTCGCCCTGCCGTGGCAACAGTCCATGGGACTGTGGGACGCCCATATGACGTCCGATGCGGCGGGGGCCGCTCATATCGGCCACAACGAGCGTTTCCCGTTCGTGAGGCTGTGCGGGCGCATGGCGCTGATCGGACTGTCGAGCGCGGTCCCGACCCCGCCACTGGCCGCAAGCGGCAGGCTCGGCGGCGCTCAACTGAACGCGCTGGCGGCCGTTTTGTCGTCGCTGCGGGCGGACGGATCCTACCGCGTCGTCCTGATCCATCACCCGCCCCTGCCGGGCCAGAATTCGCGCCGCAAGGCGCTCAGCGATGCACGCGAACTCCAGGCCGTGCTCGAGACCCACGGCGCCGAACTGGTGCTTCACGGCCACAATCACCGCGACATGGCGGCGACACTCAGCACCGTCGACGGCACGGCGCATGTCATCGGCGTTCCGTCCGCCTCGGCCGTCGCAAGCGGACATCGCCCGGCGGCGCAATACAACCTCTACACCCTGGAAACGGACGCCGGCACCCATCGCTGCCAGATCACGACACGCGGCTACGACGAAGCCGAAAGCGGCTTCACAACGCTCCGCGAGACCACAATTTCGTCTGGAAACTGACGTCCTGTGCCGGCGTGCCAGACAAGGCTTGGACTGACCCCGACCGGGCGATATTCTAGCGATCGGAATCGTGACCAAACTACGGAGTAGAAACCCGCAGGCCATGTCGAACCCGACAATGCTCAAATTCGGATTTCCCGGCACCCTTGTGCATGACTACAAGCACTGGAGCGTCCTGCTCAGGCCGGCCCAGGCGACATTGGGCGCGCTGGTTCTGGTGTGCAAGGATCCCGCACAGGCGTTTTCCGCCATATCGCCCGCAGCCTTCGCCGAGCTCGAACGGGTGACCGGCGATATCGAGCGCGCCCTGAGCGCCTTCCGGCCCTATCAGAAGATCAACTATCTGATGCTCATGATGGTGGACAAGGACGTGCATTTTCACGTATTGCCGCGGTACGAGACCACGCAGACTTTTGAAGGCGAAACCTTTCCCGACCCGGGTTGGCCGGCGGTGCCGGACCTGTCGCAGGCAGTGAAACCCGACGATGCGATCGCGGCCAGGCTGATCGGCGAACTGCAGCGCCTCTGGGCCGTCTGACACGGAGCGAAGCAGCCTTGATAACCGGCGGGATTTTGTCGATCACCTCGGCCTACGTGCTGAGACAGGTCATGCGTCCGCTTCTCGCGGCCATGGCCATCGGCCTGCTGGTGCTTCTGGCCGAACGCATGGTGCGTCTGCTCGATATCACGCTCGGCAAGAAGAACTCGTTCTCCATCGTGTTCGAGATGCTGGCCTATCTCGTGCCGCACTATCTGGGCCTCGCCCTTCCCGCGGCATTCTTCCTGGGGCTGTTGTTCGGCTTCAACAAGCTGAGCAAGAGCAGCGAGGTCGATGCCTTCATGGCGTCGGGCGTCGGACTGCACCAGCTGACGCGCCCGATCCTCGTCCTTGCGGTGTTCTTCACTGCGCTCTCCGTTCTGATCTTCGGATATATCCAGCCGCATACCCGCTATGCCTACCGGGCGCTTGTCCACACGGTGAAGAACATCGAGGTGTTCTATCTTGCCGAGGAAGGCGTGTTCATGCAGGCCGGGACCCGCACGTTCATCCTCGACAAGCTGTCGCGCAGGGACAACAGGTTCGAGCGCATCTTCCTGTTCGAGAACCGGGGCGAGGAAGGCAGCCAGACGGTGACATCGACCGCCGGATCCCTGTTCGAGCTGAAAGGCGAGATCAGACCGATACTGCGCCTGAAAAGCGGCCACCGCCTGCGGGTCAGGGGCTGGCCTACGCCCGATCGTACCCAGGTTCTGCCGCAGCACCAGGTCGGCGAGTTCAGGCAGGTCGATACGCCGCTCGGCAAAGTCAGCGCCACCCTGTTCCGGACCCGCGGCAATGACGAGCGGGAACTGACGCTGCACGAGCTGATCGAGAGGCAGAACGATCCGCCGAAAGGCGCGACCCATGAGGAGATGCGGGCGGAGTTGCACCGCCGGCTGGTCAGCATTGCGACCATTCTCATCCTGCCGATGTTCGCGGTGCCCTTCGCGCTTGGCCGCCGCCGGGGCCAGCGTGCCTACCGCTTCGCCGTCGCACTGATTTTACTGATCGCCTATCACGAGATCATCGAACAGGGCGCGCTGGCGGTCAGGGTGCAGAACGCATCGCCCTATATTTTCTTATGGCTGCCCCTCTTCGCGCTCGCCGCCATATCGCTGTGGCGCTACTACCGGACCTGCTTCACGCTCCGGCGCGACACGCTCGAACCGCTGTTCGACCGGCTGGGCGATGCGGTCCGCTGGGCGCGGACCCGGATCCTCGGCCTGGCGAGGCAGTTCTGATGTGGACCCTCGGACTGTTGCTGTCGAAGATGCTCCTGTTCAGGTTCGCGATGATCCTGATCGGCATAACCGCTTTCGTCATCACGCTCGAGATCGCCACCTATGCCGAAGAAATCCTGACCCTCCACAACAACGATCTCTCGACCATCGGCCAATATGCCTTTCTGCGCGTGCCCGGCGTCATGGCCAGTTTCATCGGATTGAGCATACTGCTCGCGGCCCTGATGATGCTGACCGAGATCAGCCATCACAGTGAGCTTGTCGCGATCTGGGCCGCCGGCGTATCGCAGTTTCGCATCATCGCCATGCTGTTGCCGCTGGCCATGGTTTTCGGCCTCATGCACTTCGTGCTCAACGACCGGGCGGTTCCGGGCGCCGCGCCGACCCTGCACGAGTGGGGCATCGGTGACTACAGCGAGAAGAAGCTGAAAGTCGGTGAGAACGACCCGATCTGGATGCGTTCGGGAAACGATGTGGTGCGCGCCGTCAACAGCAACCCGCAGGCGACCTCCCTGGAAGACGTCATCATCTTCCGCCGCGGCTCCGACGGCATCCTGATCGAGCAGATCATGGCGCGCAAGGCGGAGCTCAA
>JBPCWF010000598.1:0-2815 GCA_051009775.1 Hyphomicrobiales bacterium
GTCGAAGTCTGGAACAAGGACGGTGAACTGGTCGGCGGCCTCTACGGGCTGGCGCTCGGCCGGGTGTTCTTTACCGAGTCACAGTTCTTCCGCGCCCGCGACGCCTCCAAGGTCGGCTTCGCGGTGCTCAATCAGCACCTCCAGGCCTGGGGCTTTGCGATCAACGACGGCAAGAACGAAACCCCGCATCTGCGCCAGAGCGGCTTTACCGGCATTCCGCGCGCGGAGTTCGAGCGCATCCTCATGCAGCACGCTTCCACGCCCGTGCCGGACGGGCGCTGGCAGGTCGACCCTGACCTCGACGTCACGGCCTGGCAGCCGGATCAGGCCGGCGGTCTGACCACATCGGATTTGATGCCCGCGTCCCCGGACGCATAGAACGGCTCCCCCCCGATTGGCCAGCTTGAGACCGATCTGATAAACTGCCGCCATGCGTGCAGCCGACATCCTGACGCCGGACCAGGTTCGGGCGGTGCAATCGAAATCGACGCTCAGAGGCGTGCTTCTGATCGCCCATGCCTGGGCGCTCATCTTCGGCGCCATGGCGATGTTCGCCTATTGGCCGAACCCCCTCACCTTCATCCTTGCCGTCGCGGTCATCGCCGGCCGCCAGCTCGGCCTGTCGATCCTGATGCACGAAGGCGCCCACGGTCTGATCGCCGATGACGGCACCTGGAACCTGCGGCTGAGCCAGTGGCTGTGCGCCTATCCGATGCTGCTCGACACGGTGGCCTACCGCAAATACCACCTCAAACATCACGCCCGCACCCAGCAGCCGGACGATCCGGACCTGGTGCTCTCGGCCCCGTTCCCGATCACGTCCAGAAGCTTCCGCCGCAAGGTGATCCGCGACCTCACCGGTCAGACCGGAATTCAACAGCGCCTTGCCCAGTTCCGCTCGGCGCTCGGAACGCCGGACCGGCCATGGCGCCAACGGCTGGCTCATTTTCGCGCCCAGCTCGGGCCCCAGCTTGTCGCCAATCTGGTGCTGTTCGGCGGGCTTGCCGCCACCGGCCATTGGTATCTCTACCCGTTGCTCTGGCTTCTGCCCATGGTCACGGCCTACCAGTTGGTGCTGCGCATCCGCAACATCGCGGAACATGCCATCGTGCCGGACGACAAGGACCCGTTCCGCAACGCCCGGACCACGCTTGCGGGGCCCCTCGCCCGCCTGTTCCTGGCGCCCTACTGGGTCAACTATCATGTCGAGCATCATCTCCTGATGTGGGTGCCCTGCTACAACCTGGCCAGGATGCACCGCTTCCTCAGGCAGGGCCCGCACGGGAACCGCATTGAGATGAAGAACAGCTATGCGGAGATCCTCAAGCTCGCGGTGTCGCGGCCGGACGGCGAGGATGACGGCGGCGCGCGCGTGCATGACGGCAAGCGGCGCATCACCGGGCTGATCATGGAAACCGAGCCCGACGACAGTTTCGACCACCGCGGCCGCACACGCGAAGACGCCGCATAGCGGGCGCCGTCCGGGAGGGGCCGAACGCTGTGCTGGCACCGGCGACCGCAACATTCCTGGCGCTGCTGGCCGCGGGCATCGGCGTTGAGATCTACAGCGCTCGCACTGAGAGCTTCGGTGCGCTCCGCGACGGCCTGAACCAGGCGATTACGCTCGTTCTGAACCATCCGGCACGTGCGTGGAAACTGTTCCATGACTGGCGCGAGCGCAGCTATCACGCACCCCGGCACACGGACCGGTCACAGAGCATGACATGGGCGATCCGCGCCCATGTCTTCGCGTTCATCCCGCTGGTCACCTATCTGGGGGCAAAGGCGTTCGAAGCCCTTGCGGTGGACACGCGGCCGATCGCCGGTGTCTATATGTCGCCGACCGAAGCATGGTATTTCGGCGCCGTCGCCGGTTTCCTCATGGCGGCGCTCTCCCCGCTCCTGGTCTACATGGCCTTCTGGGCGCTGATCGGCCTGCCGGTCACTGCGATCACGATCATTGCCCGGCGCATCCGGCGCCGCATCATCGACGCGACCGACAGCGCGGCGGGCTGGGACCAGGCGCCCTTCGCCATCACCGGCGCGGCACTGGGCGCCCTCGCGGCGGGCGTTCTGCTGGTACTCGGAGGGTGACGCGCTACCCCTGGCGCAGGCCGTCCAGCACCTTGCTCTCGTTGGCCTCGCCAAAGCCGCGATCGACCAGCGCCCAGTAGATATCGACCGCAGCCTGGCCGAAGGCAGCGTCGACACCCATCTGCTGGGCGAGCTGCAACCCATATTGCGCATCCTTCAGTCTGAGCCTGCCGGAAAAGACGATATCGGTATCGTGGTGATCCGCCACCATGCGCCGGACATTGCGCACCACCTGGGGGCTCGCCGCCTGGCCGATCTCGATGGCTTCGCGCACCTGCTCAAGATCGAGCCCGGCCTTTTCGGCAATCAGCAGGCCTTCGGCCGCCGCCGCGATCTGCACCGCGCCCATGAGATTGATCATGAGCTTGTAGGCCGTGCCCGCGCCGACCGGGCCGAAGTGAAAGATCTTGGACGACAGGGGCTCAAGCAGCGGCCGCGCCGCTTCCAGGTCGTCCGCAGCCGCCCCGACCAGCAGCACCAGGTCACCGGCCGCCGCCGCATCGGGCAGCCCGGTCACCGGCGCATCGATGTAGCCCATGCCCCGGTCCGCCGCACTGCCGGCCAGTTCGCCGACCCAGTCATAAGACAATGTGGAGCACTCGATCGCGAGAGCACCGGGATGTGTCGCGGCGGCAAGCACACCGTCGTCACCCAGCCACATCGCGCGCGAGGCCGCATCGTCACCGACCATGGAAAACACCGCATCGGCACCCTCCGCCGC
>JBPCWF010000599.1:0-6127 GCA_051009775.1 Hyphomicrobiales bacterium
GCATGAACCCAACGGCGTCAGAATCCCGGACACCGGTGCGCCTTCGCGGGAACGACGGGGGAGAAGTGTTGCGGCGTGCGGTATAGACTTACTCGCCGTCCGCCCGCGAGGCGATCTCATCCATGAAGCGCTGGCGGATGACGACCGGGTTCATCTCGATCACCGGCACGTCGACATTGCCGGACTCGCATTTGGACACGATCACCGTCATCTGATCGCCGTCGAGCGCCTGCTGCAGAACACCGGCCGTCTCCTCGTCGGAGCATTCGACGACGTTCTCGCAGCCGCAGGCTTTGGCGACTTCGGTCAGCGATGTCTTCAGCCCGGCATAGGTCGGCTGGTCGCCGGTCGAGCCGTAGCTGCCATTGTCGATGATCAGGAGCACGAAATTGCCGGCCGCGTTGTTGGCCATGGTGGCAAGCGTCGCCAGGTTGGTCAGCACCGAGCCGTCGCCGTCGATGGCGATGACCTTGCGATCCTGCGCGAGCGCGAGCCCAAGGCCGATCGACGAGCTCAGCCCCATGGTGCCGAGCATGTAGAAGTTGCTTGGCCGGTCGTCGATCTGGAACAGCTCCTGCGACGGCAGGCCGATATTGCAGACCACCAGGTGATGTGCGATCACCGGGGCGATCGATTTCAAAACATCGTTTCTGATCATCACGCAGCCCTCCAGAAACTGGCGTCGGTCAGTATGGCCGTCGGCTTCCTGCACATCTGGGTGTGTTTCAGGATGCCGTCGAGCTCGTCGACCTGCTCGGGCCGGTGGAAATGGAAGGTCGGAATGTTCAGCTGGTCGAGCAGCGCCTTGGTGTGGACCGCCATCTCGACCTGGCACGCCACCTTCTCACCGACCTCGCCGCGATAGCTGATCAGCATGGGCAGCGGGATCTGGTAATACTGGATCAGGGTCACGAGGGTGTTGACCGTCACGCCGATGGCGGTGTTCTGCATGACGATGCACGGTCGCTTGCCGCCCATATAGGCGCCGGCGCACAGCCCCATGCCCTCGTCTTCCTTGTTCGAAGGCACATGCAGGATCTGATCGTGGTTCTCGATCTCGTCGATCACGCCGGCAAGCTGCTTGCACGGCACCGTGGTGACGAAGGAGATGTCGTTACGCACGAGGTCGCCGACAATGCGACCGCTCAATGTTGATGTCATATGTCCGTTCCGTTCGCATCGGCATTGCAATTCGAGATTGTAGCATAACGGCCGACCCGCGCGGCCGGCTTTTGCCTGCCGGTCGCACCGATGCCGCCGTCGGTCGCTCCGGTTGGCGGATTTCGCCAGATAAAACACCGTTATCCGGGCGGAAATTCCCTGTCGCCCCATTCCCGCCGGAATTCGGGTCTATCCGGCCGCGGTTCGACACACCCAGGCTGGGCCCTGCGCGCAGCGGCGGACAGGGTCCCAAGGACGGCTGAAGATCGAATTTCCCAATGGTTGATCCGCATCAAGGTGTTCGGGCGGCGTCCCGGCACTATATAGTGGAAGACCGGACCCGCAATCGGCGACGGCCCGCCGCTGAAACAAGGCGGCCACGGGATGTGTCACGGTAGAGACCCATCAGGAACAGGAAAAATGACCTACTACGCCCCGGCCCTCGATCGGGCCATCGAAGTCTTCGGCACCACGGAACGCGCCGAGGACTGGCTGCAGAAGATGAGCACCGAGCTCGGCAAGGCGCCCAAGGATCTTCTGGACGACAAGGAAGGCTATCACCGGGTTAAGCGGCATCTGCGCTCGGTCGAGCTGGCGCTCTGCATGGAGTGACGCCCGGCGGCCGGAAGCGCCGCCTGTCCGTTCGTCATTGCCGTGCTTGACGCGGCGCCGCAGCCAGGATGCGCGGATCAAGCCCGCGCACGACGTGTGATGCATGTCGGCTCGCTGCAACACCCCTCCCCCACAACTCCGCCGTGGACGGAACTTGCCGCCTGCGTAGCCAGGGGCTACGCTTCCTTCGGGACATTGGCAGGGACACAAGTGAGGGAGTTTCAGGGATGTTGGTCAGATTGATCGCCTTGGCGGCGGCCGTGATGTGGTTCATCGGATCGGCCTTGGCCGCCGAGATCAAGCCGGCGATCGTCTACGATCTCGGCGGACGGTTCGACAAATCGTTCAACGAAGGGGTCTATAGCGGCGCGGAGAAGTTCAAGAAGGACACCGGGATCGCATACCGGGACTTCGAGATCCAGAACGACAGCCAGCGCGAACAGGCCCTGCGCAATTTCGCCCGGCGCGGCTTCGGACCGATCATCGCGGTTGGTTTCGCACAGGCCGCCGCCGTGGAGAAGGTCGCGACGGAATATCCCGACACCCAGTTCGCGATCATCGACATGGTGGTCGACAAGCCCAACGTGTCCTCGATCCTGTTCAAGGAGCATGAGGGCAGCTTTCTGGTCGGCATCCTGGCCGCCATGGCGTCGAAAACCGGCAAGGTCGGCTTTGTCGGCGGCATGGACATCCCGCTGATCCGCAAATTCGCCTGCGGCTATGTCGGCGGCGTCAAGGCCGCCAAAGCCGAGGCGGAAGTGTTCCAGAACATGACCGGCACCACGGGTGCGGCCTGGTCCGACCCGGTCAAGGGCAGCGAGCTTGCCAAGTCGCAATTCGGCCGCGGCGCCGATGTGGTCTACCACGCCGCCGGCGGCACCGGGCTCGGCGTGCTTCAGGCTGCGGCCGATCAGGGCCATCTGGGCATCGGCGTCGACTCCAACCAGAACCACCTGCATCCGGGCAAGGTGCTGACATCGATGATGAAGCGGGTCGACATCGCCACCTATTCGACCTTCGAAAGCGCCAAGAACGGCAGCCTCAAAGCCGGCATGCAGATCCTGGGGCTGGCCGAAGGCGGCGTCGGCTGGGCGCTCGACGACAACAACAAGCCGCTGATCACGCCGGAGATGATGGCGGCGGTCGACAAGGCCAAGGCGGATATCGTCGCCGGCAAGGTCAAGGTGCACGACTACATGTCGGACTCCAAGTGCCCGTATTGAGCCCGAGGCGCTGAACGGCACCATGTCCGGGGGGTGAATGGGGAATGGAGACGGACGCGCGCGCCGCCGCAATCGAGCTCAAAGGCATCAACAAGCGGTTCGGCGCGGTTCACGCCAACCGTGACATCTCGCTCAGCGTCGGCCGTGGCACCATCCACGGCATCGTCGGCGAGAACGGTGCCGGCAAATCGACCCTCATGTCGATCCTCTACGGCTTCTACCGGGCCGATTCCGGAGAAATCCGGATCAACGGCGCGCCCGTCGACATCGCCACGCCGGACGATGCGATCGCCCATGGCATCGGCATGGTGCATCAGCATTTCATGCTGGTCGATCCGTTCACCGTACTGGAGAACGTGGTGCTCGGCGCCGAGGGCGGCCTGACCCTGACGGCGGGGATCGAGAAGGCGAGAACCGCGCTTACGACACTGGAGCAGGATTACGGGCTGGAGGTGCCGCTGGATGCGCCGGTCGAGACGCTGACCGTCGGCCAGCAGCAGCGTGTCGAAATCCTGAAAGCCCTGTTCCGTGGCGCCGACATTCTGATCCTCGACGAGCCGACCGGCGTCCTGACCCCGCCGGAGGCCGATCACCTGTTCCGCATACTGCGCCAACTGAAGGAGCAGGGCAAAACCATCATTCTGATCACGCACAAGCTGCGCGAGATCCTGGCGATAACCGACAATGTCTCCGTCATGCGGCGCGGCGAGATGGTCGATACTCTGGCGACGTCGGACGCCTCGGCGGAGAAACTGGCCGAGCTGATGGTCGGCCGCCGCGTGCTGCTGCGCGTCAACAAGACGGAGGCCAAGCCCGGCAGGACCGTGCTCGAGGTTCAGAACCTGACCGTGGTCGACAGCTCCGGCGTGGTCCGTGTCGACGATGCGAGCTTCACCGTGCGCGCCGGCGAGATCGTCGGTATTGCCGGGGTGGCGGGCAACGGCCAGAGCGAGCTGCTCGAGGCTTTGGCCGGCATGCGTCCCTTCGCGCGTGGCTCGGTGTCGATCAACGGCACGGCAGCGGATGCGAAGGCACCCGACGCCGCCGCCCTGCGGGACGCAGGCATGGCGCATGTGCCGGAAGACCGCCAGCGCATCGGCCTCGTGACCCGGTTCGACGCCTGCGAGAACACGCTGCTCGGCCATCATACCTACCCGGAATATCATCGCGGTCTCCTGCTCGACCATGGCGCGATCCTCAACCGGACGCGCGACAACATGACCGGTTTCGACGTCCGCCCGTGCGACCCGAAGCTCACGGCGTCCCTGTTTTCCGGCGGCAACCAGCAAAAACTGGTCCTGGCGCGCGAGATCGAGCGCGACCCGGACCTCTTGATCGTCGGCCAGCCGACCCGCGGCGTCGATATCGGCGCCATCGAGTTCATCCACCGCCGGCTGGTCGAGCTCCGCGACAGCGGCAAGGCGATCCTTCTGGTCTCCGTCGAGCTCGACGAGATCCGCGCTCTGTCCGACCGGATCCTGGTCATGTTCGCCGGCAGGATCGTCGGCGAGCGCGACAGTTCGGCGGGCGAAGGCGAACTCGGCCTCCTGATGGCCGGCGTGACCGGCACCGAAGCGGCATGAACGTGCGCGCCGGCACCGCGACCCAATGGGCGATCACCCTCCTGATCCCGGTGTTCAATCTTGTCGCCGCGCTGGTCGTCTCCGGCCTCGTCGTTCTGATCATCGGCGAGAACCCGCTCGAGGTCGTGCAGCTCTTCGTGTGGGGCGCGTTCGGCTATGGCGAGGGCATCGGTTACACCTTGTTCTACACGACCAATTTCATCTTCTCAGGGCTCGCCTTCGCGGTCGCCTACCATGCCGGGCTGTTCAATATCGGCGCCGAGGGTCAGGCCTATCTGGGCGGGCTCGGTGTGGCCCTGTGCTGCCTCCATCTGGACTTTTTGCCCCTGGTCCTGCTGATCCCCGTCGCGATCGCCGCCGCGGCCCTGTTCGGCGCCGCCTGGGCCTTCGTGCCGGGCTGGCTGCAGGCGCATCGCGGCAGCCACATCATGACCACGACCCCCCTGTTCAACTTCATCGCCGCCTCGGTGATGGTCTACCTGCTGGTCAACGTCATGGCGCCGCCGGGTTCCATGCAGCCGGAATCGGCAACCTTCGCCGAATCCGCGCGCATGCCGTTCATCCACGAGATGCTCGGCGGGCTCGGCATCGAGCTTGCCCGCTCGCCGCTCAACATGTCGTTCCTGTGGGCGCTGGTGTGTTGCGTGCTGGTCTGGGTGCTGATCTGGCACACCCCGCTCGGCTATGCCCTGCGCACCATCGGCACGAGCCCGGCGGCGGCGGTCTATGCCGGCATGGCGCCCAGGCGTCTCGTCGTGATCGCCATGCTGATCTCAGGCGCGCTCGCCGGCTGCATGGCGCTCAACGAAATCATGGGTTCGCAGCACCGGCTCATTCTGGAATTCACGTCGGGCTACGGCTTTGTCGGCATCGCGGTGGCGCTTATGGGCCGGTCCCATCCGGTCGGCATCTGCCTCGCCGCCCTGCTGTTCGGCGCGCTCTACCAGGGCGGCGCGGAACTGGCTTTCGAAAAGCCGAAGATCACCCGCGACATGGTGATCGTGATCCAGGGCCTGATCATCTTCTTCGCCGGCGCCATGGAGCACCTGTTCCGGCCGCAGCTTGAAGCCCTGCTGACCCGCAAGGCGGTTGCTCCCGCAGAGGAGGGCCAGGCCGGTGGCTGACTTCGGCATTCTTCTCCAGGTGCTCGATTCCGCGATCCGGCTTGCGGTTCCGCTCCTGTTCGCCTGTCTCGCCGGGCTTTACTCGGAGCGCTCCGGCATCTTCGACATCGGCCTGGAGGGCAAGATGCTGGGCGCGGCCTTTGCCGCAGGCGCCACCGCCGCCGTGACCGAGTCGGCCTGGATCGGTCTCCTTGCCGCGATTGCGGCCTCGATCGGCCTGGCTCTGCTCCACGGTTTCGCCTGCATCACCCATCGCGGCAACCAGATCGTCTCGGGCCTTGCCATCAATATTCTCGCCGCCGGCCTGACCGCGCTGTTTGGGGCGACATGGTTCGGCCAGGGCGGCCAGACGCCCCAGGTGGTCAACACCGCCAGGGTCCGCGAGCTCACCTGGCCGCGGGCGGAGTGGGTCTCGGCCCTGCCC
>JBPCWF010000600.1:0-3555 GCA_051009775.1 Hyphomicrobiales bacterium
GCATCGGGCTGCGCACAACGGGCATCCTCACCGAGCAGACGCGGGCTCTGCGCAGAAGAATGGTCCTGCGCGCCTTCCGCGCGTCCGAGCGCAGCGGCGCCTATTGGAACATCGCGTCGGAAACAGGCGCATATGCATTGGCCGATCCAATCGTCGGCGACACCGAACTGACGAAACAACTGCAATTCGTCCGAACCCGGTTGAACAGCTTCAGCCCACAAGAGCAGGGGCACCTGATGAATTGGGGATACGCCATCGCGGACACTGCGATCAGGAGGTGGGTGTCGCCCCAGCCGCCCGGTGACTGGTCATGGCCGGTGCCGGAGTTTCCGCTCTAATACCCCAGCGCGATGCCGTCCTTGCGCGGGTCGGAGCCGCCGGTGAGCGTGCCCTCATCCCAGTCGATGACGATGCCCTGGCCACCGCCCCACGGCGCCCCTGCGGCAACGACCCCGTGGCCGAGCGCGGTGAGCCCCGAGGCGACCCGCTCCGAAACGCCCTCCTCCAGGCCGACCACACCGGAATAGGGATCGGGAAAGAAACGCGGGAAGTCGATCGCCTCCTGGATGTCCATGCCATAGGCCAGCATGTTGACCAGCACCTGGACATGGCCCATGGGCTGGTAGTCGGCGCCCATGACGCCGAACGGCATGACCACCGCGCCCTCGCGCCTCAGCATACCCGGAATGATCGTGTGCATCGGCCGCTTGCCGGGGCCGATGCAGTTCGGGTGGCCAGGCTCGGCGGTGAAGCAGGAGCCCCGGTTGTGCAGCATGATCGCGGTCTTGGGGCAGGCGATGCCGACGCCGAACAGATTGTAGATCGAGTTGATGAACGAGACCGCCGTGCGGTCCTTGTCGACAACGGTCAGATAGATCGTGTTGGCATAGCGCGGACCGACCGCCGCCGGGATGTCCGGGATCGCCCGGCCCATGTCGATGCGGGCCGCGAGTTCGTCGGCCAGTGCGTCGGACAGCATGTGCCCGACCGGCACGTCGGCAAAGCCCGGATCGGCGACATGGCGGTGGCGCAGCTCATAGGCGAGCCTGGCGGCCTCGATCTGCAGGTGATGCCGCTCGACGCTGCCCGGCGCATGGGCGGAGACGTCGAAGCGCTTCAGGATATTGAGCATGATCAGCGCTGTGATGCCCTGGCCCGTGGGCGGGATCTCCATCATCTCGTGGCCAAGGAAATCGGTCGAGATCAGCTCGACATAATCGGCTTTCGTTTTGGCGAAGTCGTCCAGGGTAAGCAGGCTGCCCAGGCTCTGCAGGTGGGCGACCAGATTTTCCGCGATCTCGCCCGAATAGAACACGTCCCGGCCGCCCTCGGCGATCAGCCGCAGGCTCCGCGCAAGTGCGGGATGGCTCATCATTTCACCGACCCGGGGAGACCGGCCGTCTTTGAGATAGTGCAGCCGCCCGCCCTCGTCCGCGGCGAGACGGTCCGCGTGGCCGGCCCAGTCGGACGCCACCCGGGGCATGGTCGGCGTACCGGCCTCGCCGAGCGCGATTGCGGGCGCGAACGTTTGGGCGAAATCCATCGTGCCATGGTCTTTGAGCAGCCGGTCCCAGCCGTCTACGGCGCCGGGCACCGTGACCGTATGCACACTGTCGCCCGGCACCTCGCTCCAGTCCATCGAACGCAGCCAGTCTTCATCGGCGGCCTCGGCCGCCCGGCCCGACGCGTTGATGCCCGTCACCGATCCGTCCGCCCTGCCGATCAGCGCAAAACAGTCGCCGCCGATGCCGGTCATATGCGGCTCGGTGATCAGGATCACCGCGCTCGCGGCGACCGCCGCATCGATCGCATTACCGCCCGCGCGCAGGATGTCCAGCGCAACCAGCGACGCGGCCGGCGAGGAGCTTGCGCACATGCCGTTGGTGCCATGGGCGGTCGAGCGGCCTGGAAGCTGAAACGAACGCATGGGCGCCTCCTTGTTCCGTGTTCTGCGAAGTGGAATGGGTTCTTGTCGAGTGAGCCCGAAAGCTCCGATAGGTTCTAGAGCATTATCCGGCACCGCCGCAATCGGGTGTTCCGCCTGTCGGCCGACCGGTTTGGGAGAACACCGCTATGAAGCCGATCAGACTGACCAAAGCCAATGCCATCATCCGCACCGCCTTCGCCAAGGGTGCGGAGATGGAGCTCAAGCCGCTCGCGGTCGCCGTGCTCGACGCCGGCGGCCATCTCAAGGCGTTTCAGGCCCAGGACAACACCACCATCCTCAGGCCCCAGGTGGCGCACGGCAAGGCCTACGGCGCGCTCGCCATGGGCATGGGATCGCGCGCCATCAACAAGGCGGCCGACGAACGGCCCAATTTCGTCCATGCCCTCAACGCACTGGCCGGCGGCGCCCTGGTGCCGGTGCCGGGCGGCGTCCTGATCCGCTCCAAGGCCGGCGACATCATCGGCGCGGTCGGCGTCACCGGCGACACGTCCGACAATGACGAGGCCTGCGCCGTGGCGGGCATCGAGGCGGCCGGCTTCGTCGCGGACACCGGCTGAGGCGTAGATGAGCAAGCCCTTGTCCGCAATAAGCCCCTTCGCCCTCAAGGCCGTGTTGGTCCTTGCCGGCGCGTTCATCATCTTCACCGGCATCAACATCGCCTTCGGCGGCATGCTGACGCTCGGCTTGCAGGGCGCGAACGACTTCTTCCGGGTAACCTCGGAGGCGGCCTATCTGGTGCAGGACAGCCACATCAGGTTTCTTGGCGGACTTTGGATCGGTGTGGGCGCGCTTTTCGTCGTCTCCGTCTACGACCTCGCCCGCTTCCGGCCGCTGCTCAATTTCGCCTTCGCACTCGTCTTCATCGGTGGTCTGGCGCGCTTCACGATGATGCGGACCGACGTCCTTTTCGGCCCGGACATCGCCGGCTCTCTGGCCGCCGAGCTCATCGGCATGCCGCTGCTCTACTTCTGGCTGGCACGGGCCGTGCGGCCGATCGAAGTTGATTGAGTGAGTGGTTTTGCGTACGGCCCCGGCGGCTGACAGTCCGGACCGTCTCGTGGCATGATGCAGGGCGAGCAACAATCACGGCCCTCATCCCATGACCATGAAACACTACGGCATCGATGCCGACCGTCTGAACGCCATGCGCGCCCGCGAGGATGCGGTCTTCATGGAGCGGACCGTGACGTCGCAGCGCCTCCATGAGCGCGGCAAAGGGTCGATGCCCTGCGGCGTGCCGCTGCAGTGGATGGTCGGGCTCTACCGCCACCCGCCGATCCATGTGACCTCGGGCGAAGGCGCGCATTTCGAGGACGCGGACGGCAACCGCTACCTCGACATGAACCTGGCCGATCTGGCGGCCTTTCTCGGCTTCGCCCCGCCCGCGATCACCCGTGCGGTCGCCGACCGCGCACGCCTTGGCGCATCGTTCCTGCTGCCGTGTGAAGACGGCATCGCCGCCTGCGAGTTGCTCGCCGCGAAGACAGGCATGCCGTTCTGGCAGTTCTCGGGCTCCGCCTCGGCCGCCAATACCGAAGCTCTGCGCATCGCCCGGTTCGCCACGGGGCGCGAGAGGATCGTCACCTTCGAAGGCCGCTATCACGGCC
>JBPCWF010000601.1:0-7018 GCA_051009775.1 Hyphomicrobiales bacterium
ACTCATGCATTTCGCCCGGCACGACCTTGTCGCTGCCGTCATCAAGAACGGCGATCACACCGCCCTGCACATGGGACGGGTTGCGGACAGCGGGGCCATTGACAGCAACTGGCAAGCGATCGGCCGCCAGGTGCTGACCAACCTCAATACGCTCGCGCTTGCGCCCGACGGGTCGAGTGTGGCCGGGCTGGAGAAGGTCGAGAGCGATTTTCATCTCAAGATCGTCCGCCGCGACATCGCTAAGATGACCGTCTGCAAGGGCGGTTGCGGCTTCGATGCCCTGACCTCGGCGACAAACGCACAGGTCTATGTCCGCTCCGACAACGCCATTGCCCGCTTCGACCCGGGAACAGCGGCACGGACCACCTTGATCGCCGATATCGGCGCGGCAATCGGCGCGGAGATCCGCAGGCGCAGCGGGCAAAGCACGCGCCGGGGCCCGAGGGCGCCGCTGAACGAAGGGACTGACGGCCGGGTCGAGGTCGTCGGCCACCACATAGACTCCGACCGGCAGGTCATGATGGTCGCGTTCCTGCACGGCAGCAGTACCCGGCCCGCCGCATCGATCGACCGGACCGACCAGCCGACGCCTGAGTTCCCCGGCGACACGCCCGGCGCCGGAGGCGGCGTTGAGGACGCCAACAGCCAGCGCCCGAAGTTCTCGATCGCCACCTTCGACCTCACCACGGGCAGACTCATGGGCATGTCCATGAGTTTCGACACTCTGGACACGACGGGTGATCTCGATCCCAGGGTCGACAGCGAGTTCGTGCGTCAGATCAAGGCCGAGCCTGAGCTCGTGCCGATGCTGGTCAACCTCAAGGGCGACTCCCAGGCCGTGCTGGTCAGGCCGCAGGCCGAGGCGGACAGCACCATGGTGGCGGTCATCGCACGCACCGATCGCCTGCCTCAGCTCGCCAGGAGCGGCGACTGGATTGCGATCGCCGACCAGGACGACCGCATCACGGTGCGCCGGCGCGAGGCGGCGCCACGGACGTCCCCGACGGCGCCTGAGGGTCTGGTTGCGGCCGGTGACGAGGTCCAGATCAGGCCGCCGGTCAAGTCCGACGGTATCGCCGGGTTCGGATTCACCGCCCAAGGCAAGCTGTTTTACGTCGGCTACCGCAACGGCCGGGTCGAGATCTGGGATCTCGGCGGCGAAAAACTGCCGCGAATGCCGTCCAAGCATTTCGATGCCCACAGCCGGATCGCAAAGATCAGCCTCGGCGCGGACGACCGGACGCTGGATATCTTCGGCGGCGAAGAAAGCTCCGAATACAAGAAGTTCGACCTGCGCGCGACCGGACGGCTGTTGCAGTATCTGAAGCTCAGCGACGAGATTAAATGGGTCGGCTCCGCGGCCGACGGCCGAACCTTCCTTGCGACAAACACGCTGACCCTCGAACTGCCTCCGGTCGCCGACCGCTCCGCGCAGGATCTCCTCGCTCTGGCACACCTCTACACGCCGAAAAGGCTCTATCGCAACGACATCGAGGACATGGTCCTGCTGCCCGCGGCCACCGCCGGACAGAGCGACAGCCGAACCGGTGTGCTCGAAGGCACGAAAGGCTGTCTGCTGCCGACGACGCTCTCAACGTCCATAAATCTGTTCGATCTCAGCACCAAGACCAACAGCCCGAAATCCGAGTTCAGTGGCGCCAGCGAGATCCCCTATGAGCTCGCCTGCACCAATCTTCACAAACTGCACGGCAACCGGCCGGCCGGCGCCTTCGCCATCGGCAAGCTGTCGCGCGACGTGCTCGCCGGCGCCAGCGACGACGTCAATCTGGGCGACCTGGTCCTGTCCTATGACCTGTCCACCGCCACCGGGGGCGATGCGGTGTCGATCGCCATGATCGCGCGCAGGATCCTGCTCGACAACTTCAAAGGGGTCGGCGCCTGCAGGTCCGAAGCGATGACGCTCGCCCGGCGCCTGTTCCATCATTCGGTGCGCTCAGGTGGGTTCATCGTGCCGCTGCACGCGTTCCTCGGGTATTTGTGCGAACGCGCAGGCCCGGAAGACGCAGTCAGCGCGATCTCGAGCGAACTCGAGCAGCTCGCGGCACAAGGCGATGCCATGGCCCATGCCCTGCTCGCCATGGAGACCGGCAGGCAGGCAACCGGGACCGACGGGCTCAAGACCGCTTTGTTTCACTACACGGTGGCCGGTCGGCTCCTGTTCGAGTCCCGCGCCCGGCACTGGGATGTCTCGGCCGACTTCTGGAACTGGGCGACAGACGACCTTGAAAAGGTGGTCAACCTGAGGCGCACCACCCTGGCCCGCCATCTGAGCGCGGAAGATGTCCTCACCGTCCTGGCCAGGGCGGAACAGGCGATCGGCGGCTACAGCACGGCGGCGCCGAACCCGGCGGCCGCGGAACACGAGCCCAAGTTCCTTGCCGACATCATCCGGGCGCTCAACAACGGCAACCTCGTGACGGGCCTCGGCCAGGCGGAACAAACGCTGGCACGGCTTGCGGACATGACCTCGAGCGTCGCGCTTGAGGATCTCATTCACCGCGCGAGCTTCACCCTGGCAAACCACTATGCCAGCGAAGCGCGGCGCGAGACGCAGGCCTTCCAGTTGTTCGAAACCTTCCTCAAGCGGGCGACCGCCAGGGTGCCGGACAGCGACACCGATCCCCAGACGCGGGCTCGGCAGAGCGCGGCCCGGGTCCTGTTGCGCATGTCGCGCGACAGTGCGCTGCTGCCGACCCTGGCGCGCCTCTCCGCCCATTATGCGGAGCACGAGGGGTTGCGCTATTCCGGCCCCGGTCACGCCGAGCTCGGTGCCATGTTCGGCAAGCTGCGCGATCTGGCAGTCACACAGAACGATGCCGAAGCGTCCACCCGTCTGGCCATCGCGACCGTACATCATTACGAGTTCGACTGGTCGACGGAGAAGCCCTGGGCGCCGCTGGTCCAGGCCCTCACGGACCTGAACGGATTTCTCGATGCGGCTCCGGACCTGTCGCCCTATTCCGAACAGCTGAAGCAGGTGCGCTGGCCCTATGTCTACGTCGCCGATCAACTGGAGAAGTCCAACTCCGCGAAGGCCCTGGGGGTGCTGCAGGTCGGTGTCGCGGCAGCCAGGCACCTGCGCGACGTGTTCGCCGACGATGTAACCATGCTCGGCCGTTTCGCACTGCTGCACAACCGGCTCGGCCTGATCACCTCGAACGCCGGCAATTTCCAGCAGGCGCTCAAACATCACGAGAGCGATGTCGCGATCCGGCGCAGGCTGACCAGGCTCGAACCCAGGAACGACCGCTGGTACCGGAATCTCGCCATTTCGCTCTCCAATGTCGCCTGGCAGCATTCCAATCTGGAGGACTACAAGAGGGCTGCGGAGAAATATCGCGAGACCAATGCGGCCTGGCGCGAAGCGCGCCGCCTGGGCCACCCGGAGGCGGCACAGGGGATCTGGTCGAGCAGCCTCAGGATCAACGATGCCTATCTGGATCTCGACCGGCCGATCGATGCTCTGCTCCACGTGTTCACCGCCTACACCGCGCTCAGCGCCAAGGAAAAAGAGCAGATCGGCTATCAGAACCTGATCGTCGACACAGTCAAGTTGTCCTATCCGCTCTCGGTCATGCACGCCCAGGCCGCGAAGCCCGGCATCGATCCGGCAAGCGTCCAGGAGTGTGACCGGATGGCGGCCCATCAGTACGACCCCTACCGCATCGCGCCCGCGGTCAAGTTCAGCAAGATCCCGGGCGCGCGCGCGGCGACGGCCTGCCAGGACGCGATCGACCGGCTCGGCAGACTGCCGCGCCTGCTGCTGCAGCACGGCCGGGCGCTGTCGTCGGCCAACCGGTCGGCCGATGCGGTCGCCGCCTACCGCGCGGCGGCCGATCTGGATTATCCGATCGCCTGGAACAATCTCGGCTACATGTACGAAGCCGGCGACGGCGTCGACAAGGACATGTCCCGGGCGGCGACCTACTATCTCGGCTATTTCAACCGGCTGAGCCGGTGCTGCGTTGCGGCCGCCATGCGCTATCTCCTCGACCAGCGCAGCAACCACGATGCGGCCCAGGTCGACACCACCGTCGGCGCGCTCCTGTCCTGGTCCGCGGCGCTCGGCAATGCCTCGGCGCATGAACAGCTCGCCTCGCTCTTTCTCTCGGGCGTGCTGACGCCATCCGCCAACGGCCCGTTGCCGACCAGCGTCGAAGGCAACCCGGCCAGGGCGGCCTATATTCATTTCCTGCTTGCCCGCAAGCTTTACGGCCGGGATGCGGACAAACCCGGTGCGGAACGCGCGGGCCGCCTCGCCGCGAAACTGGAAAAAGGTCTGCCCCGGGACCTGCGGACCGCGGTCGCATCGGCGGTCGCCGCATGGCAGCCCGAAGGCCTGGACGCCATGCCGCCGTGGCTTGAACCGGCCGGCGACCAGGCGTCCGGGGCCGCTGCGCCCGACGGATGAGGCCGATGTCGATAACCGGTTCGCGCCTGCTTCTCGTTTGCTTCATTGCCCTTGCGATGACCGTGATGCACGGCACGGCAAACCCGGCGCGGGCGGATGAATTCACGCTGGCATCGGTCCACCGCACGATCGTCGAGGAGTTTGCCACGGTCCGGCATCTGAGCGCCGAACAGCTTGCAGACCGGCTCCAGCGGTCCGAAGACATCGTGCTGTTCGATGTCCGCGAAGACGAAGAATACGCGGTCAGCCATCTGTCCGGCGCCACGCGGGTCGATCCCGGCATCTGGCAACGCACCTTCCTCAACCGCCACGGCGACACGTTCAAAGGCAAGACCGTGGTGTTCTATTGTTCGGTCGGCATGCGCTCGTCCGAACTCGCGGCCAAGATGCAGGAAGCGCTCACCGGGCGCGGCGCGAAGGCCATCTATAACCTTCAAGGCGGCATCTTCCACTGGCATAACCAGCAACGTCCCCTGAACTCGGGCGGCGCGCTGACTTCCTTCGTCCACCCGTTCGCCGAATACTGGGGACAGCTGGTCGCACGACAGAACCTCCTGCGCTACAAACCCGACCGCTGATGTCGCTATCGAGGCACCCATGAGCTCTGCATTGAACGGTATCCGCGTCCTCGACTTCGGCCGCTACATCGCCGGCCCGTGGTGTGCGGCGCTTCTCGGCGACTTCGGTGCCGACGTGATCCGCGTCGACAAGATCGGCGGCAGCGAGGACCGCGAACCGATGCCGGTCGGAGACGGCGCCGACGGCGCGATCTTTCTCCAGGTCAACCGCAACAAGCGCGGCATGACCCTGGACACCCGGCACTCCGACGGCGAGGCCGTGCTGAACCGGCTGGTCGAAACCGCGGACGTGGTGGTCGCCAACCTGCCGGAAACGGCCCTTGAGGCACTCGGCCTCGACTATGACAGCCTGACCGCGATCAAACCGGACATCATCCTGACCTCGGTCACCGCCTTCGGCACGCTGGGGCCCAACAGCCACAAGGTCGGCTTCGACGTCATGGGCCAGGCCATGTCGGGCGCCATGGCCATGACCGGCCCTGAGCAAGACCCGATGCGCTCCTACGTGTCCTGGGTCGATTTCAGCACCGCGACGCTTGCCGCTTTCGGCACGCTCAGCGCCATCATCGAGCGCGACCGGACCGGAAAAGGCCAAAGGGTCGAGGGCTCGCTGCTGGCGACCGCGCTGGCCACGACCGGGCCGCACCTGATCGAGCAGGCCATGACGCAGGTCGGCCGGACGCGCTCGGCCAACCGCAGCCAGGTCTGCGGCCCGTCGGACATGTTCCGGACCGCCGACGGCGAAATCGTCGTCCAGGTGATCGGCCAGCCGATGTTCGTGAGATGGACGCGGCTGATCGGCGATCAGGGTTTGCTGGACGATCCACGCTTTGCCGACGACGAGACCCGCGCGGTCCACGGCGTGGCCCTGAGTGACCTCATGCAGGCCTGGTGCGACGGCAGGACCACCGAACAGGCGCTTGCATTGCTCGAGCAGGCGAGAATCCCGGCGGCTCCGGTGCTTGGCCTGCAGCAGGCGCTCGACGATCCGCATGTCGCCGCCGCCGGCATGTTCCAGCCGCCCGAGGCGCCGGGCCTTGCCACGCCGGTGCCGGTCTCGGCCACCCCGGTCAGGCTGTCGGCCACCCCCGGCACCGTCCGGACCGTGGCACCCGGGATCGGAGAGCATACCGACGAGATCCTCGCCGCGCTCGGCTACGATGCGGCGGAGATCGCAAGCCTGCGCGCCTGCGGTGCGGTGTAGCGGCTGACGTCATCCCGGGCGGGAAACCAAAGGATCGAAGTGACACGTCTACCGCGGCGGTGGAGCCCCCTACTCCTCAAGCTCGTCGCGGATCGCCTGGAACCTGTAGGTGGTATCGCCATGCATCAGCGGGTCCTTGAAGCGGGACACCCGGGCATCGATCTCCGACCAGTCCTCCTCGGTCAGTGACTTCTCGGCCATCGGGAAGAACTCGCGCTCCTCGCCTTTCATGTGGCGCCGCTCGCCGTCGAGGAACTTGCGGGCGATCTCGACGAACTGTTCTCTGGGATATTCCTCGTCCATGAGCACACTGATCAGGGCGCGCGAGAAGGCATGGAGGCGTTCCGATATGCCCTCATGCTCGGCCGGGATGTCGTGCATGTCGCCGGCAGCCCGCCGCCTCAATCGGAGGTAGATCAGATCCTCCTTGGGATGGTGGTAGAGATCGGGGATCGTCAGGAAATAATCGACGATCTCCTTCAGAAGCTCGTAATCCGCACCCTCGGCTTTCTCGAACAGGTCGATCTGGTGTTCCAGAATGCCGAGCAGACGGTCCATGACCTGATGCTCGGACCTCAATATCTCCAAAGTTTTCGACATGACGGCGCCTTTCGTGACGCCGCTAGTGTAAATGCCCCGAAACCGCGATCCTTGACCTTGGTCAACAGACGTTACTGACTTTCCCGCGGGGCCGGGGCGCCGGAACAGCCGACCAGGAAGTCGAAGTCGCAACCCGTGTCCGCCTGCATCACATGGTCGTTGTAGACCCGCCAATAGCCCCGGTCCGGCGGCTCGGGCGCGGTC
>JBPCWF010000602.1:0-6997 GCA_051009775.1 Hyphomicrobiales bacterium
GGGGGGGGGGGGGGGGGGGGGGGGGGGGGGGGGGGGGGGGGGGGGGGGGGGGGGGGGGGGGGGGGGGGGGGGGGGGGGGGGGGGGGGGGGGGGGGGGGGGGGGGGGGGGGGGCGTCCAACGACCGCGTCAAGTTGGGGCCGTAGCTCAGTTGGGAGAGCGCTACGTTCGCAACGTAGAGGTCAGGGGTTCGATTCCCCTCGGCTCCACCACTTGTTTTTCCCTCAGGAACCTGCTTTAGGAACGGCCGCGAATTGGACCGGCCCGTCGCCCGGTGGCAATATCTCAAAATGGCCGCCGATGATTTTGACCTCCGGATATCGGGCGCAACGTGATGCCCCCACGGACCGCGACGATCTCCCGTCTGACCCCGAATTCCGCGGATATCGGGACCGTTGCGGACTGGCGGCACGATCAGTGGTTTCGCGACGAAGGCTTCTCCCGCGCGCAGACCCATGCCCAGCTCAGGCAGTTCGTCGAGGCGGTGGACGATGGAGACGGCGGGCACGAGATAGCGCTCGTGGCGCGGCTCGACGGGGTGCCGGCCGGTACCTGCCTCCTGGTGCGCGAGGAGATAAACCCACACCACGATGTGACGCCCTGGCTCGCCGGGCTTTATGTCGAGCCGCAGTTCCGCAGCCTGGGGATCGGCAGCGATCTGGTGCGCGCCATCGAACGCCACGGCCGGTCGCGCGGCGTTCAGCGCCTCTATCTCTATACCGACCGGGCGGAGCCGTTTTACGGGCGGCTCGGATGGGGCGTCGCGGAGCGTTTCTCCTGGCACAGCGAGCCGTTCGTTCTGATGCAAAAAGATCTGTAGCCGGAATCCCTCAAGCTATTGATCTGGCTCGGAAAAAATGGCCCGCTACGGCACCGTTCAACTGTTGAATAGAATTGTAACGAGAACCTTAATCCGGTTTCAAAACCTATCGACTATGGTCCGTGGTCGGATGGGTGCGGGGCGGTTTGAAACGGGCAAAAGAATAAGAGGCCGTTATGTCTGACACCATCCTGGTGGTCACAGAAGATTTCAACCGGAGCTTCGCGATTGCGCGGGCGGCCAGTGCCCTGTGCCGGGCGCAGCTTGCGACGCTGCAGTCGGTGCCGGAACGGCATCTCGACGCACAGCTGGTGATCGTCGATGCAAATCTCGAGGATGTCGACACGATCACCGCGATCAAGGCCGAGGTGACCAAACCCTATGACGGCGTGAAGAAGCTTTTCGTCGCCGACACGGACAGCCGGCGGCAGGTGGTTCAGGCCAATGCGCTGGGCGCCGACCGCCTGATCCCGCGCGACGCCGACATGTCGGAGATCCAGGACCGCATCCGGCCGTTCCTTGCGGAATCCGCGCAGCTTGATGCCGCGCCGGTGACCGAGAGCGGGCAAGTTGCGATCGAGAAGATCGAAACCCTCAATTCATCGATCTACGACGCGGTGAAGTCGGCGGAAGCCCTGCCGATGAACGCCGTCGGCGCCTGCACGGACACGGTCATCGAAAGCCTGCGGGAGAACGATGTTTCGTCATGGCTTGCCGCGGTGCGCCGGCACCACAGCTACACCTACCGCCATTCCATGCATGTGACCGGCCTTGCGGTTGCGTTCGGCCTGCAGCTTGGCATCCGGAGGGCGGATATCGAGCGCCTGGCGACCGGCGCCCTGATGCACGACATCGGCAAGACGCAGGTCCCGCTGTCGATCCTCGACAAGCCCGGGCCGCTGACGCCGAACGAACGGGTGAAAATGCGCCGCCATGCGGCACTTGGGGCAAATATCCTGATCCGCGACGGACAATTCTGCTGCGAGGTCATCGAGATCGCCCTGTCCCATCATGAATTTCTCGACGGCAGCGGCTATCCGGAAGGGCTCAGGGACGACGAAATCAGCGACATGGTGCGCATCATGACCATCGTCGACACCTGTGCCGCCCTGATCGACCGGCGAACCTACAAGGACGAGTTCGACGGCGAGCAGGCCTACGAGATGATGCAGGACATGGACGGCAAGCTGGACGCGGACCTGCTTGACGCGTTCAGGCCGGTCGCGCTGAGCGCGAAACCGTCCTCGGTCCAGGTGCCGGAGCACTAGGTCGGCCGATGTAACCCGCGCCGCCGACAAATGGCGCCTTGGATTCTCCACCATCGACTATAAAGAGCGGACCGTTTGTACGGCCGCCCGCCTGACTTCGCGTCGCACCCGCGAAAGCGGGTGCCCAATGGCCGTTCAAGAAGACCTAAGCGACCGCCAATAGAATCCCGCTTTCGCGGGAAAGACGATGGGTGTGCGCCGGCTCCGGGCCGAGCCGTGACACAATAGGAATGTGGGGAAGCTGCGCGTCAGGCGATGACGTCGAGAAGCTCGTCTTCGAGCCTGCTGGCGACCTCGAACACCTTGAGCGATGCCTTGTAGCTGATTTCCGCAAACTTCATCGACACCAGGCTGTCGGCGAGATCGGGAACGCCGAGCCCCGAAACCGTGATCGGCGCACCGCCGGACAGGCTGGGATCCGTAACCTGGTTCAAGACGTTCTGCGCCTCGGCGCCGGAACGCACGATGTCGCGTGCGGCGGTTTCGAACCGCTGCGTGGCGGACCGCATGCCGCCAACCGCTATGGACATGGCCGTGCTCATGGGACGGATTGTGCGTTTCGGGCTTTAAGTTTGGGTAAATTGCGGCAACCGTCTCAAGACGTGGTGCCCAAATGGTAAACGGGAGGGAACGCTAGGGGTCGGTGTGCGTTCTCCTCCCGCTAAACTCTGGCTGACTACGCAGTACCCCAGGTCAGCTCTGTCTCTCTTGGTCGCAAGTCCCGTGCCAGTCGAAATGGGGACGTGTGGCCACAACATGTTGTGGTGAGAGACGTATCGAGAGGCAGTTATGGAATGTGCGTTTTGCAGCTCTTGCAATTTGCAATGCAATTTGCAGTGCGGCGGCAAGTTGTTTCCAGAGGGTTAAGGCGGGGTGGTCTATGACGTGCGTCCGAGCGCAATCCAGTGGTCGAGGAAATTGTCGAGCCAGCCCTTGACCGCTTCGTCATGAAGCGCGCGGCCGGCGAAATGGTCGCGGCGCTGCTGGGCACCCTTGAGCTTGAGCCGCGGTGCGCCGCGCACGGTCCATTTGTGCATCATGGCGAGGGTCAGTTCGGCGTGGAACTGGATGGCGAAGGCGCTGCGGCCGTATTTGAACGCCTGGCACTCGAAAGTGTCGCCCTCGGCCAGAAGCTCGGCTTGCGCCGGCAGGTCGATGCCCTCGCGGTGCCACTGGTAGACATAGTCGGGCCAGCGGCAGATCTCCGATGCGGCTTCGGTCGGGTGGATCCGGTAATAGCCGATCTCGACATGCTCGTCTTTGTGGTGGGTCACCTTGCCGCCGAGGTGGCGAACCATGAGCTGGGCGCCGAGGCAGATGCCGAGAAACGGCCGGTCGTGTTCGAGCGGCACCTTGATCCAGTCGATCTCG
This sequence comes from Hyphomicrobiales bacterium, assembly GCA_051009775.1. Taxonomy (GTDB): domain Bacteria; phylum Pseudomonadota; class Alphaproteobacteria; order Rhizobiales; family JAJFHB01; genus JBPCWF01. The sequence goes on from JBPCWF010000602.1 coordinate 3,458, forward strand.
CGCCGGATATAGGCGTCCTTGTCGTTGGCGCTCATCGGGCCGCCGAAGATGATCGCGCCGAAGTGCTCGCTCATGCAGTGCGGCAGGCTGTCGCCGAAGCGCGGCTTGCGGATGTCGATCTGGAAGCCGCGTTGCTCGAGCATCGGGCCGATGCGGCCCGGCGTGGAATGCTCCTGGTGCAGGATGATGAGGATTTTTTCGGTCATAGGGGAAGGAGGGGTCCGACTGTTTTCCGGCCTACATCGCGCTGATGCCGCCGTCGAGCTTTAGTTCCGCTCCGGTGATGAACCCCGATTCGTCGCTCGACAGATAGAGCACCGCATAAGCGACGTCGTCGGTGGTGCCGATGCGTCCGAGCGGGATCTGCCGGGCAAGCTTGGCGCGGATCTCGGCCGGACCGCCGCCCGCGGCCACCCCGTCGACCATGGCGGTGTCGATGAAGGCCGGGTGAATGGAGTTGACCCGGATGTCGTCGCCGCAGCGCGCGGCGTGCAGGGCGACCGACTTGGTGACCATCCAGACACCGGCCTTGGCGGCGTTATAGGCGGCAAGGTTATGGCCGGCGATCAGTCCGGAGATCGAGGAGATGTTGACGATGGCGCCGGGGGTGTGACCGCGCATCAAGGGCAGGGCCGCCTTGCAGCCGAGAAATACCGAATTCAGATCGACATCGATGGTGCGCTTCCACTGTTCGTAGTCGAGTTCCTCGACCGAGCCGGGGATGCAGATGCCGGCATTGTTGACCAGTACATTGAGGCCGCCCATGTGGTTCGATGCGGCGTCCAGTGCGCCGGACCAGCCCGCTTCGTCGGTCACGTCCAGCTCAACGGCAAATGCCTGGTCGGGATGGGCCGCGTTGATCGCCTCGGCGGCCGCCGCGGCGCCGTCGAGATCGATATCGGCAAGTCCGACCTGCGCTCCTTCGCGCGCGAACATCTCCGCACAGGCCTTGCCGATGCCGGTCGCCGCTCCGGTGATCAGTGCTTTCTTGCCTTTGACACGGTCCATGTTTCAGCCTTGCATCCGGTTCAGAACGGGCAGCAACAGACGCCTGGGCATGACCCGGAAGAGATGCGCCGTGAGCCAGTTGAGACCGCCGGTTATAACAACCTTCTTGCCCTTCTTGAAGCCGGCATAGCCGATCTCGGCAACCTGCTCCGGCGACATGCTCGGCGCGGCCTTGACCAGCAGGGCATCCTCCAGGCCGGCGCGGCGCTGAAAGTCGGTCTTGGTGACGCCGGGAACCACCGAGGTCACCTGCACGCCGTGGGGCTTGAGCTCGACTGCAAGAGCCTCGGTGAACGAACTGACGAAGGCCTTGGTGGCGTAATAGACCGCCATGTGGGGCCCTGGAATATAGGCGGCGGTGGAGGAGATGTTGATGATGCCGCCATGGCCGCGCTGTTTCATGGCGCGGGCGCAGCGCAGACTGAGTTCGGTCAGCGCCCGGATGTTGAGGTCGATCATGTTCATCTGGCTGTCGTGATCGAGTGCGGCCGCGGCCCCGCGCAGCCCGAAGCCCGCATTGTTGATCACGAGGTCGGGCACAAGGCCGCGTTTCTCCAGCTCGGAGTCAAGCGTGTCGATCGCATCCGCTTGGCTCAGGTCGATGGGCAGGGCGAGCGTGGGGATGTCGAGCTTGGTGGCGATCACGCCGGCGACCCGGTTGAGTTCCTCACTGTTGCGCGCGACCAGCACCAGCCGGTAGCCGTCGCCGCCGACCTTGTAGGCCAGCGCCTCGCCAATGCCGCCGGAAGCGCCGGTGATCAGCGCCACCGGCCGTGTCGTAGGCTGCTCTGCCATGAGAGCTTCCCCCCTCTGTTCCGCCTAACGTTACTCGTCCAGACCGAGCCGCGCAGCAACCTTCTTGCGCAGCACCACACGCTCCCTGGTCGAAATCCGCAACAGCTCGGCCACGCGCCACACCAGATTGGCTTCGTAATCGTCGAGCACCTTGTCGGATAGCACAATCTCCCACAGCATTTCGACCACCTGCGCGCGGCCTTCCGGGTCGAGCTGCTCTGTCAGCACCCGGGTGAAGCCGTAAAGGTCGACCGCATCGGCGTCATGGGCGCGCGCCCGGGCGATCAGCTTGCGGGTCTGCTCTTCGGTCAGTTCGAAGCGGTCCTGCAGCAATCCGAACATGTGCTCCTGTTCGGCGGCGTGCTCGTCGCCGTCGATCAGGCTGGCATGCACCAGCAGTGCGGCGGTGGCGAGGCGCAGAGCCGCCTCATCGGGAACGTCGGCGCCCTGGGTCTCGCCATGGGCGGCGAAAATGATCTTCAGCTTATGCCACATATCGTCTCCGTTGGTCGGCGGCGAGCATACCCGCTCGCTGCGCCGACTGGAACCGTTGGACGCGCATGACTTTACTTTGTGAATAAGGACGGTGTAGCGTGCGCCGCCCTCAGCGGGCGCCAGCGCAAACAACGGTGGTATGGGGGAGCTCATGACCTGGTCACCGGACCGAACGACGGTCAATTCCTGGAACGAGTGGGACCCGCTCAAACATGTCATTGTCGGCGTCGCCGACGGCTGCTGCATTCCGCCGCCGGAACCGGCGCTCGACGCCAAGGTGCCGGAAGACTCCGACATGCGCGGGCAATGGGGTCCGCGGCCGCAGGAGACCGTGGACCGGGCGAACGCGCAGCTCGACAATTTCGTCAGGATCCTCGAAACCCGCGGCGTCCGCGTCGACCGTCCGACGCCGATGGACTTCAGCCGGCCGGTCGAGACGCCGGACTGGCAGACCGGTTCAAGCTTCGGCTGCATGCCGCCGCGCGACGTGGTTTTGACGGTTGGCAGCGAAATGCTCGAAGCCACCATGTCCTACCGCTGCCGCTGGTTCGAATATCTCTGCTACCGGCCGCTGATGCAGGCCTATTACGACGAAGACCCGAACATGCGGCACGAGGCGGCGCCCAAGCCGCGCCTGACCGACGCCGACTACCGGCCGGACTATCTGACCGACACGATCGGCGTCGAGCAAAGGCTCGAATGGGCGGCGGAGAAATTCTTCGTCACGACCGACGAGGAGCCCCTGTTCGATGCGGCCGACGTGCTCCGGTTCGGCAAGGACCTTGTGGTGCAGCACGGCTTCACCACGAACCTCAAGGGCATCGACTGGATTGCGCGCCACTTCCCGGACCATCGCGTCCATGCGGTCAACTTTCCGGGCGACCCCTATCCTATCCACATCGACGCCACCTTCACGCCGCTCAGGCCCGGGCTGATCATGAACAATCCGGAGCGCAGGCTGCCCGACGACCAGCGCGGCCTGTTCGAGAAGAACGGCTGGGAGATCGTCGACGCGGCGCGCCCGGCGCACAATTCGCCGCCGCCCCTGTGCTACTCGAGTGTCTGGCTGTCGATGAACGTTCTGGTGCTCGACCCCAAGACGGTCTGCGCCGAGGCATCCGAAGTGCACCAGCTCGAACAGCTCGACAGGCTCGGCTTCGAAGTGATTCCGGTTCCGTTCCGCGACGCCTATGCCTTCGGCGGCGGCCTGCACTGCGCCACGGCGGACGTCTATCGCGAAGG
>JBPCWF010000603.1:0-2949 GCA_051009775.1 Hyphomicrobiales bacterium
CTTGTGTCGAGCGGATGACCGTCCAGTAGTTGATCGGTGTGGCCGCAGACAGAATCACCGGCAAAACGGCAAAGTACATGAGGGCCCAGGCCAGACCGAGCGTCAGGAAATAGATCTTGAGCCGGCCGAACTGTTCTATTTCGATGGAACCGGAAGCTTCGGCGGCGATCGCGAATATGCCCAGGGGGGCGAGTTTCACGACATACGACGCCACCTTCGTTATCGCCGTAAGCAGATTGTCCAATATGCCGATAACGTTGTCTTTCCGCTCCACCTGCATTACGGCGACGCCCAGAATCACACAGAAAAAGACGACTGCCGGAACAAGGTTCTCGCTCAGGGATCGAAAAATGTTGGACGGAATGAACAGTCCGAGAAAATCAAGCGAAGTCTCTTTCGGTTCGGAGATCGAGCTGTACGCGGATGAATCCGGCCAATCCGGATAGGCCAGCGGGATTGCCAGTACGACCAGAAAACTGACGGCCAGCAGGAAAAGCATGACTGCCGCCCCGCGCGCGCCGATCTGCATTGCCCACGCCGGATCGAGGCGGCCAATCCCGCCTGTCAGAGCCACGATCAGATAGGGCAGCACGGTCATCTGCAGGAGGCCGACATAGATGTCGCCCACAAACCCCAGCCCCGCCGTCGCCTGCCCGAAGAACAGGCCGCAGAAGATGCCCAGCGCCATGGAAACAAGGATCTGAGCAAGCAGGGACCGTCGCAGGATTTCAAGCCTCATGCCGCGATGCTCGTCATCCGGACGTGCGTGGCCGCGCGGGGTTCATCGAGCGAAACGGCATGACAAAATGGTCCTTCCGGTGCCCGCGCGTCAGCCCTGGACCGCGGCCTGCGCCTTCGCGGTGTCGTAATACTCAAAGAACGCAACGATCTTGCCGTCCTCGAACCGGACGACATCGACCTTGGGCGTTTCGAACTCATTGCCGTTGGCCTTGACCCGCCAGGCGGTCCGGCCCATGGCGATGACCGTGTTCCCATCGGCGAAATATTTGTCGACCGTGTAGTGGATCATCTCCATGTCGCCGACGAGTCCGTCGAAATAGCGTTCCAGGTCGGCGCGGGACTCGACGCTCTTCGTGAAGTTCAACCCGCCTTCACCGTCGGCCAGCGACCTGAAGTCGATATGGTCGGCCATGATGCTCATCCAGTGATCGACGCTGCCGCCTCTGGACGCGTGCCACTTGTCGTAGGCTTCCTTCAGAATGCCGGTGTTCCTTTGCGCCTCGCTCATGCGTCCGCCCTTTCACTGTCCGATTTTGCCCCGGTCGTTCCAACCGGCCTGGATCCATGATGTCACACGGACGTGCCGGGCGGAAGGTTTCCGATCGCGCCGGCCGATTGTGCGCGTTTCAATGCGGAGGGTGAGTTTCCGCCGGCTATTCGGGCGCGGGGCCGGGGAACTGCTCGCGCAGCACGCGCTTCAGCGGTTTGCCCGTTGGGTTGCGCGGAATTTCGTCCACGAAGGCAGCCGCCTTGGGAACCTTGAAGCGCGCCATCTTGCCGTCGCAGAACGCCAGAATATCGGCTTCCTGCACAGCGTCGTTCCTGCGCACCACGACGGCGAAGGTGCATTCGCCCCAGGCCGCGCTTTGCTGTCCGATCACCGCGACATCGGCCACGTCCGGATGCTGCAGCAGAACATTCTCGACCTCCGCGGGATAGACGTTCTCGCCGCCGGATATGACCACATCCTTGATGCGGTCGTGGATGGTGACGAAGCCGTCCTGGTCCCTGATCGCGACATCGCCGGTGTGGAGCCAGCCGTCCCTGAGCGTCTCCGCCGTGGCCTCGGGGCGGTTCCAGTAGCCGAGCATGTTATGGTCGCCGCGCAGCAGGACCTCACCCGGTTCGCCCGGCGCGACATCGTTCCCGTCGGCGTCGACCACCCGGACATCGGTCATGAGGTAGCCGCGCCCGGCCGATCCGGCATGGGCCATGGCGTCGGCACCGCCGAGATAACAGCCGGGGCCGCCCGATTCGGTCAGGCCGTAGACCTGGTGAATCTCGATGCCGATCCTGAAATACTGCTCGATCAGGGCGACCGGCACAGGCGATGCCCCGCTCATGATGGCGCGCAGCGCGGTGATGTCGCGGGCTTCGAGCCCCGGCACCGAGAGCATGAAGTTCAGCATGGCGGGCACGGCGATGGTCGTGGTGATCCGTTCGCTCTCGATGGTTTCCCACATCCCCGCCGGATCGAACTGGCGCATCAGAGTGACCGAAGCGCCGCAATAGAGATTGCTCATGAGCGGCGTCAGCGCGCCGACATGGTAGAGCGGCAGCACGATCAGGTAGCGGTCGCGTTCGCGCAGGTCGATGGTCGCGAGCACATTCCACAGAGCGCCGAATGCGGTCGCGTGGCTGTGCATCGCGCCCTTGGGCAGACCGGTCGTGCCTGAGGTGTACATGATGAACGCGAGATCGTCGTCAAAGGCGGCGATCTCCGATTCCAGCGCTTTGCCCGCGCCGAGCAGGTCGTCATAGGGCACGGACCAGCTCTGGCCTTGCCTGGCGTCACCGACCTCGATCCAGCGCGTGACGTCGGTCGCTTCCGCGCCGCGGCCGTGGATATCGGCGGCCGCCTCGGCGAAGTCGCTGCCGAAAACCAGCAGGCTCGCGCCGCTGTCTTTCAGAATGAAGGCTAGTTCGTCGGCGACCAGGCGCCAGTTCAGCGGCACCGTCACCGCGCCCAGTTTTGCGGCGGCGTAGAAGCAGTCGACGAACTCGACGCAGTTGTACATCAGCAGGGCGACGCGGTCGCCGTTCCCGACGCCGGCGTCCGCCAGTGCATGACACATCGCGTCGACCCGGCCGTTCAGCTCCGCGTAGCTGAACCGCTTGCCCGCATCCAGATCGACGATGGCTTCAAGATCCGGGCTGACCGTTGCCCGCCGTCTGAGCAGGTCGCCAATATTGCACTTCATGTCTCCC
>JBPCWF010000604.1:0-3117 GCA_051009775.1 Hyphomicrobiales bacterium
GGCCAATATCAGGCGCACGAACCTGTCGGAGGCCGTGGGCATCGTGGCGCTGGGAGAAGCGGACGAGCCGGTGGCCGCCGTGCAGAGCAAACCGGGCGATGCGGCCCCGGAGCCTGGCCCGCAACCGGAGGCGCCGGACGACAGCGCGACTTCGGCCGAGGGCGAGCAGGAGGATCAGGTCGACGAGGACGATCAGCCCGACCAGGACGATCGGGACGACCACGACGACCAAGACGACCGGGACGATCGGGAAGACCAGGACGATCGGGACGAGGAACCGCCGGCTTCCGCCGAAAAGCCGAACGGGCCGGTTTGCGAGCTCGGAGACACCGTCTCGTTCCACTACGAGGATGCGCCCGACGATGTCATTACGGTCACGGTGCTGCTGGCAAGACCGATCCCGAGCGCGGCACCATCAGCCGGCTGTCGCCGATCGGCGATGCGCTTGCCGGCACCGGCGTCGGCGACGATGTCGAGGTTTTCCTGGCGGACGGTGCGCGCACGATCGTCATCGACGACATCGTGAAGCGCACGGGCGCCCGTTCGTCCGACGAAACCAGCTCCGCGTGATCATGCACTGGCGCCCGCGGGGCGTTACCGCCCCGGCAGGTTGAGCAGGCGGACGTAGACCGGCTTCAGCAGCAACGGCGTTATGTAGATCGGGAACTGGGCGACCGCGAAGAACAGCCATGTGTGGTCCGGCACGTTGCCGGCGAGCGCGCCGAGCACCAGAGCCATGTTGCGGTTGCCGTTGGAAAAACCGATGGTCGAGGCAATGCGCCGTCCGGACCACCAGAACAACGCGGTCGAGAGCGCCAGGAACCCGACATTGAGCCCGAAGGTCAGGGCGATCAGGCCAAGCACGAACAGCGGGTCTGCAATGAAGGCGTGTGTGACACCGTCCATCGACGCAACGGCGAACAGGATCATGAATACCATGTTGAGGCCGTCGAACACCGGCGCGGCGGTGCCGCGGCGTTCCGGCCCGAGCGCGCGCCGGACGAAGTAGGCGACGAGCGCCGCGCCGCCGATCAGGATGGCGAGGCGAACCGCCAGGGCTCCGGTCGAGACGGCAAGCTCGGTGTCGGTCAGGAGTTCGGTCAGAGCGGGCACGACGAAAGGTGCGGCGATCATGGCGGCCAGCAGGAGCGCGAGCGAGAACGTGCCGTCGAGCCCGAGCAGGTAGCACATGGCCGGCGACGACACGGTGGTCGGCGCGGTCGCCCAGAACACCATGGCAAGTGCGATCGCCGGCGTCGGTTCGAACACCTGGAACCCGGCGGCGATTGCGAGCGGCGTTACCGCCATCATCATGATCAAGGCGGCGAGCCCGGTCAGCGGGCGGCGCAGTTGCGCTCGGGCGGCGGAGACATCGGCCCGGATCATGGCGATCGCCAGCAGGCTGAACACGGCAACGGGAAAGGCGGGGCGGACGAAATCCGCAAGCCCCGGCAGCGCAAGGCCGATGAAAATGCACCCGGCCAGCACCACGGTGCCCTGAGCGCCGAGCCAGGTCAGAATGCGGGCCATTACGCCCGTGCCCTCATCGGGTCATGGCACGGAGACTGCGACATGCGCCGGGGGAGTGTCACATTTTGCGGTAGGCGTTGATGACGTTGCGGCCATGATTGCCTGCGCGTTCCAGCCACTCCTCCATCATCTTGGCGCCGATGGCCTTGAGCTCGGCCTGCAGCCGCTCGCTGGGCGGGCCGACCACCATTCCGTTCTCGGCGAGCTGCCGCTTGTACCACTCCGCGCGCTCGCGCGCCTTGGCCCAGCCGCGGGCTTCGGCGGCGGCCGCGGCTTGAAGCACCTTGCTCCTTGTGCCCTCGCCGAGCGCGTTCCAGGCGGTCAGGTTGACCACGACCATGTTCTTGGGAAGCCATGCGTGGGCATCGTACCAGTATTTCACATGCTGCCAGATCTTGCGGTCATAGCCGGTCGATCCCGATGATATCATACTGTTGGCGATGCCCGTGGCAAACGCTCTGGACAGCTCATCCGCCTCCACCTTGGCCGGGATGGCGCCCAGCAGTTCGGCCAGCCTGGATGTCGACGCGTTGTAGACCCGGAAGCTTACGCCCGCCATGTCTGCCGCGCTGGTGACCGGCTGCTTGGCGTACAGTCCGTGCGGCGGCCACGGCACCGCATAGAGCAGCTTGACCCCCTTGATGGTCAGGATCTTTTCCATGGCGGGCTTGGAGGCTTCATAGAGCCTGAGCGCGTCTTCGAAACTGGTGGCGAGGAAGGGCAGGGCGTCGATCTCGAAGATGGCGTCTTCGTTGCCGAGCGCGGAGATCAGACGCTCGCCGATCGGTGCGCGCCCGTTGCGCACGGCGCGGAAGATCTCGTTGCCCTTGAACAGGGAGCCGTCGGGGTGGACCACGATCTCCAGCGCCCCGCCGGTGGCTTCGGTGACGTCGCTGGCAAACCGGATCGTATTCTCCGAGTGGTAGTTGCCTGCGCCATTCGCCAGCGGCATGTTCCACGTCTCACTCGCGGTGGCGGCCTGCGCGAACAGGGCAAGAATGAGGCTGACGGGGATCGACATGCGCGGGTTCATGCGCAATCTCCACAAGATGTTGCTGGCGCCATAGTAGTGATCCGGATCGGACTGATCGAGCCTCAATTTTCAAGACCAGGATATTGTGAACAGACGTGCGGCTTACAAGGTTTTCCGCCCGCCGGCTTTAGATGAACGCTGGCGATGTTTGGTTACAGCGGTGCGGCGCCCGCGTGCCAGAGCACGATGTCTCGGATGTCATAGACCCGACACGGAAACACGGGATCGATCACATCGCGATAGGGCGGCAGATTGGTGCATTCGAGCACCACGGCGGCGAGATCGGGCGCGCGGGCGGCAAGCCGTTGGGCCGCCTCGGCCACGTCACGGCGGGCGGCGTCGATATCCAGGAGCTCGCAATCCTGCGAGATCACGGGATGGAGCTCCGAGCCGGTCTCGATGCCCTCGATCGCCAGGCTCGCGGTTTCCTCCAGGCCCAGCGTGCCGGCGAGTTTCGGACCATCGAACGTCAGGACTCCGATCGGCCGTTCGGGCGGCAGTACGGTGCGCAGGTAAGGCAGAAGACAGAGCGAGGAGGCAACGAGCGGGACGGT
>JBPCWF010000605.1:0-3186 GCA_051009775.1 Hyphomicrobiales bacterium
CGGCGGCTTGGGCCGGTCAGTGCGTCCTTCGCATTGTCCCGGGTATAGAGCGGTTCGATCCGGATCCCGTCATAGGTCTCGGTGACCAGGCGTTTGTCGAAATCCGCGCCCTTGAGCGCCTGGTCCACCAGGGCGATCCAGTCGTCGCGGGTCTTGCTCGGAAACTCATCTGCCAGCGGCAAATCGGTCATGATCGGGGCCGGGGGTTCGTTTGGTGCGCTGCAACAAGAACTATACCCGATCCCGGCCCGTCTGCAAAATGCGACCTTGGGCGGAGGGTGTCGAAAACGCTGCTCTGCCGGGACGCGGTTTCAAGCGCGCGAGGCCGACCGGTGGCACGACCGGCGCCCCGGTTGCGAAAAAGAAACGGGCGCGACCGTGAGGCCGCGCCCGTCAAGTTCGTCTTGAGCCCGGAAGACCGGGCCTGCGACTAGTAGGTCATCATCGGCTTGAGTTTCTTCGCCTGTGCGACCCAACTCGTCACTTTCTTTTCGCCCGGCAGCACGCGCACCAGCTTCTTCTTGCCGCTGTTGGCTTGCGCCATCGCCGCGGCAAGGTTGGTCGCGTTGCGGTTCCGGAGTTCCTTTACCGTATCGACACCGGCGGCTTCGAGCAGCTCGGAATATTCTTCGCCGACGCCCTTGATGCGCATCAGGTCGGCCATGTTGGTCCACTTGAGCACTTTGGCTTCGTCGATGCCGGTTTCCGCCGCCACGGCCTTGCGGCCTTTCTTGTTGGCCGCGTTTTTGAGCAGAGCATCAGTGGTGTGGATGCCCGCTTTCTTGAGTTTCTTGGTGAATGTCGGGCCGATGCCCTCGATGTCGATGATTGAGTAACCCATGAAGGTCCTCCCCCTGAAAGGTTGGATGGTTCGAGAATTTCAATTGATACGCATACAGACGACTGGAGCTATACATAAGACCCCAAGCCAGGAATTGAACCCACGACATTGTTGACGAGGGTTTCGCCGGCATGCTCCTTCGCGTGATCGAAGACGATTTCTGCGATGCTGCGAATCTGGTCGGTGTTTAGACCAGCCCCGGTAAGCTTGCCAAGCGCAATCATGGAGCCGCCGCCGAATGCACCGCCAAAGGACCCCAACAGTCCGCCGCCGCTTTCGGCGTCGGCCAACTGTTCCGCACCCGGCAATGCCAGCATGAGCTCGTGGACCAGATCCTTGTCGCCGTCCGCCTTGACCAAGCCGAGCATAATGCCGACGGCTTTGGAGGCGAGATCCCGGTTGATCCCGACCTCGTCGACGATGCGAGAAATCACTGCGTCCATAATTGCTCCGGATCGAACATGATCCTGCTTCACCACGGCGGCAATATGCCCTCTGATGGACAAGCGGACAAGTGATGTATTTGCCAGCGGTTGCGATTTCTAGCTAAATTGCGCGCGGATTCGCAAGCCAAGGTCGTTATTGTACAAATTAACCCGGTCGGGGAGGCCAGACATGAGTTCTGACGACACGGTTTTCATCGGCAAGAGCGTCAAGCGCGAGGGCCTTCATCTGAAGCTCGCCAACCGGCACGGCCTGGTCACGGGTGCGACCGGCACCGGCAAGACGGTCACCTTGCAGATTCTGGCGGAAGGTTTTTCCAGCCAGGGCGTGCCGGTCTTCGCGGCCGACATCAAGGGCGACCTCTCCGGCATCTCGGTCGAGGGCGAGCCCAAGGACTTTCTCCTGAAGCGGGCCGAGACGATCGGGTTCGACGACTACGGCTTCGAGGACTTCCCCGTGGTGTTCTGGGACCTGCTGGGCGAGCAGGGCCATCCGATCCGCACTACCATTTCCGAAATGGGACCCCTGCTGCTGTCGCGCCTCCTGAACCTGACCGAGGCCCAGGAGGGCGCGCTCAACATCGCCTTCAAGATCGCCGACGACGAGGGCCTCGCGGTGCTCGACATGAAGGACCTGAGGTCACTCCTGCAGGACCTGGCCGAAAGGTCCAAGGAAATCAGGACCGAGTACGGATCGATCAACAAGGCCTCGATCGGTGCCATCATGCGCCGGCTCCTGGTGCTCGAACAGCAGGGCGCGGAGGCGTTCTTCGGCGAACCTGCACTCGACATCAAGGACCTGATGCGCACGACCCGCGACGGGCGCGGCTACGTCAACATCCTGGCCGCCGACAAGCTGATGGAGTCGCCGCAGCTCTACGCGACGTTCCTGTTGTGGCTGATGTCGGAGCTGTTCGAGGAGCTGCCCGAGGTCGGCGATCCGGACAAGCCCAAGCTCGTGTTCTTTTTCGACGAGGCCCATCTCCTGTTCGACGAGGCGCCCAAGGCGTTTCTGGAGAAGATCGAGCAGGTGGTGCGGCTGATCCGTTCCAAGGGTGTCGGCATCTATTTCGTCACCCAGAATCCACTCGACGTGCCCGACGCGGTGCTGGCCCAGCTCGGCAACCGCATCCAGCACGCCCTGCGCGCCTTCACGCCGCGCGACCAGAAGGCGGTCAGGGCGGCGGCGCAGACATTCCGCCAGAACCCGGAGTTCGATGTCGAAGAGGCGATCACCCAGCTCGGCGTCGGCGAGGCCCTGGTTTCGGTGCTGGAGAAAAAGGGCGTGCCGACCATGGTGCAGCGCACCTTGATCCGCCCGCCATCGTCAAGAATGGGTCCGATCGACGAGAAGGAGCGCCGGCGCAATGTGAAGAACAGCCCGGTGTTCGGTCTCTATGACGAGGCGGTCGACCGGGTGTCCGCTTACGAGACACTGGCCAAGCGCGCCAAGGAGCGGGCCAAGGCGGAGGCTGAGGCGGAGCAGGCGGAAGCCCGCGCGAAGGAAGAGGCGAAGGCCCAGAAGGAGAAGTCGCGCCCCGCCGGCCGGCGCCGCGAGTCGGCGACCGAGCGGTTCATCAAGAACCTGGCCGGCACGGTCGGACGCCAGGTCGGCAACGCGCTGGTGCGCGGCATCCTCGGCAGCCTGCGGCGGCGCTGAGTGCGGCACAAAGGTACCCGCGTCAGGCGCGGGTACGATGGCGATGATTTTGCTTTTGCCCAAAGGTCGTCATTGCCGGACTTGATCCGGCAATCTGCGGGTCGAGTTCAGCCGTCGAGCAGCTCGGTCGAGTTGATCTCGATGCCGAAGCCGGACAGGCCGACATAGTGCCGGTCGCGGGTCGACAGGAGCCGGATCGATTTGACGCCGAGATCGCGCAGAATCTGCGCGCCCAGGCCGAC
>JBPCWF010000606.1:0-2826 GCA_051009775.1 Hyphomicrobiales bacterium
GGTCATGATCGCGGTCAGTGTCGCGCACAGCGCGCGGCCGCGGCGTGAATTGTAGGGGATCCCCGACGCCATCAGCAGCCCGCCCAGATTGGCATAGCCAAGGCCCAGCGGACGGTAGTCTATCGTCCGCCGGGCAATGGAGCGCGAAGGGTACTGCGCCATGGTGACCGAGATTTCCAGCACGACAGTCCACAGCCGGCAGCCGTGAACGAACAGTTCGGCGTCGAAACGTTTGTCCGCATCGACGAATTTCAGGAGATTGAGCGATGCCAGGGCGGTGCCGGTGTCGTCCAGGAACATGAACTCCGAACAGGAGTTCGACGCCCGGATCGGCGCGGTGGCCGGACAGGTGTGCCAGTCGTTGATCGCGGTCTCGAAATGCACGCCCGGATCGGCGGACGACCAGGCCGCATGGCCGAAGTTCTGCCACAGGTCGCGCGCCTTCACACTGCGCACCACGTCTCCGGGTGTGCGCGAGATCAGGTCCCAGGTGCCGTCATCGGCGACGGCCTGCAGGAAATTGTCGCTGATGCGGACCGAGTTGTTCGAGTTCTGACCGGACACGGTCATATAGGCATGCGAGTCCCAGTCCGTGTCGCAGATCGCGAACTCTATGTTGACATGGCCCTGGTGCGACAGGTGGATAACCCGGTTGATGTAGCTCTCAGGCACATTGGCCTTGGCGGCCTCCTCGATGGCCGCGCCGAGCGCCGGGTTGGTGGCCGGATCGAACCGGCTCTCACCGGCGCCGACATTGAGCGCGCAGGCCTTCATGACAGCGGACAGATGCCAGGCGGCGGTCGCGGAGCCGGTGACCAGCGACACGACCTTCTGCTCCTCGTGCATCTTCCAGTTTATGTATTCCTCGATGTCCGGATGATCGATATCGACTACCACCATCTTGGCGGCGCGCCGGGTCGAGCCGGTGGACTTGATCGCCCCGGCCGCTGAATCGCCGACGCGGAGCACCGACACGAGGCCGCCCGAAACACCGCCGCCTGACAGTGGTTCGCCCTTGCCGCGAACGCTGGAAAAATTCGTACCCGTGCCGGACCCGTGCTTGAACAGCCGGGCTTCGCGGACCCAAAGATCCATGACCCCGCCCTCGTTGACGAGATCGTCCGTGACCGACTGAATGAAGCAGGAATGGGTCTGCGGGTGAACGTATTTGGTTTTGGATTTCCTGACGCGGCCGGTGACAGGATCGACATGGAAATGACTGTCACCGGTCCCTTCGATGCCATAGGCCCAGTGCAAGCCGGAGTTGAACCACTGCGGCGAATTGGGCGCGGCACGCTGGGTCGCGAGCATGAAACGCAGCTCGTCGAAGAACGCCCGGGCGTCCTCCTCGCGGTCGAAGTAACCGCATTTCCAACCCCAATAGGTCCAGCCGCCGGCCAGGCGGTCGAACACCTGACAGGCATCGCGTTCGGGACCGTGGCGCTCGTCTTCCGGCAGTTCGGCCAGCGCGTCTTCATCGGGCGCCGAACACCACAGCCAGCTCGGCACGCCGCTCTCCTCGACGCGGCGCAGACGGCTTGGAACGCCGGCCTTGCGCAAGTACTTCTGGGCCAGGATGTCGGTGGCGACCTTGCTCCAGGACGCCGGCGCCGTCACGCCTTCCAGGCGAAACACCACGGACCCGTCCGTGTTCTTGATTTCGCTGGTCGTTTGCCTGAATTCAATCGACTGGTATGGAGAACCCTGCTCGCTCGTGAACCGGCGCTCAATTCTCATCATCCGCCCCCACTCATACACACAGCGCGAGCGGCAGCGCGCAGACCTGGACAGTAAAGATGGGAATTACGCGAACGCGGTGACTCAGACCACGTCACTGTCTGTAACTTGCATCCCCGAATGGCCGCTGAGATTATAGTAACGTTAAGTACTTGTTAATGGAAGTGAATAATGTGTTAAAGGTTAATACTAACGCGGCGGGCGGTTCCGGCCGCGGTTAGACACGGGACCGGGGAACGAAGCGGTTTGCGTTATTTCAGCGCACTGAGTTTACCGAACGCCGCCGCAAAGCCTTTCAGGCTGACCGGGATGCCTATTTTCTGGCGGTTGGCCGACATGACCGAGACCTTGAGCGCGTCGCCGGTCTGCATTGCCCGGAGCAGATCGTCGGTCAGGGTGGCCGCCGCATAGACGCCGTCCGCGTCGCTCAGCCGGTACTCCAGCTGCAGCGGCTTGGCGCCCGGTGCCTGAACCGCGATGCCGGCGGGCAGGAACACGCCGTGCGACATCAAAAGCAGCAGGGACAGACCGGTTTCGGTCGGCCGCCGCTCCACGATCACCGACAGCAGACGCTTGCCTGTGTCCTTGATGACCACGTGCTGCGACATCTGGCAGTCAGCCAGCTTGGCGTCCGCGGTTTTGCGGCAACTGACGGTCCAGGCGTCCTTCTGCTCGGCAGGCGTCTGGTTCAGCAGATCGCCCTTCGGCGTGGTCGTGACCTGCGCCAATCGGAGCGCTTCGGCGCTACTACCGGCGGTGGTGGCGCTTGAAAAGACGGCGGCGGCAAAGACGATTGCGGCGCTGCCGCGAAGGATCCGGCTGATCATATGCTTACCCGTTCTTGTCGCCCGGAACTGTCGGCAAACTAGTGAAACGTCCGGGCCTTTGCGAGGCCGGACAGACCGTTACGTCCGCGATATAATAGCGCAACGGGACAGACGTTAAGGGGTCGATCCATACACACCATGAACAGCGAAACTTCACAGGCCGGCGACGGTGCGGTTACAGGGGGCGTCGACGCCCAGACCGGCCGCCTGACCGATGTTCTGCTCGGCAAGCCCGACCACTTCCGCTGGGTGCCGCTCAACT
>JBPCWF010000607.1:0-3600 GCA_051009775.1 Hyphomicrobiales bacterium
GCGAAGAACGACAGCGAAATGATCGCCCAGCCGACATTTGAGATGATCGGCACCTCGAGCCAGCCGTCCGGCGCATAGGTCGGCGTGAACTGGCCGAGCGCGAAATAGAAGAACAGGAGCTGGATCAGCGGCGGCGTGTTGCGGAAGAACTGAATGTAGCCCTGGACGAGATTGCGAATGAGGGTGAGCGACGAGCCCTGCAGCCAGGCGCCGACGACGCCGATGATCACGCTCAGGATGACGCAGACGACCGACAGCTGGATGGTCACCCACAGGCCGGTCATCACCCGGTCCCACTGGGTCGGATCGTAGAAGAAGATGAAGTTCCACTTGGGATGGGTTTCGGCCAGATCCCGGAAGAACGCCTGTATCGCCTCAAGCATCGCCCATCAGCCCCTCTGAGAGCGTGATGCGGCGGGGACGTCCGATCTGTGAACGTCCCCGCCGCGCAACATCATTTGGCGAGCCAGTCCTTGAAGCGCGCGTTCTGGTCGGCGAGATACTTGGTCGGCTGGATGCCCCACTTTTTCTCAAGCTCGATCAGCCGGCCGCTCATGTGCCAGTTGACGGTCATGCCCGACATGAAGTTGCCGAAGGCGCAGTCTTTCTCCGCGATCGGAACCGCCAGACCCCAGGGGTTGTCGTCTTCTGAAGCGAGCGGCATCTCGTAGTCGCCGTAATTGCCCGACGACAGGTCCGACATGATCGAGGAATCGTCATAGACCCAGGCAATGCACTTCTTGTCGCGCAGCGCCTGCTTTGCTTCGGCATTGCCGGTGAAGGCGACGACCTTGGCGCCGTAACGTTCGGTCACGATCTTGTTGTAGAACGCGCCCTGTTTGCCGCAGACCGGCTTGTCGCGCAGGTCTTCCCATTTCTTGAGGCCGACCGCCTTGGGCGACATAACGTTGGTGCCGGACGTGTAGTAGTTGGGCTGGACGATGCCGACGAGCTTGCGGCGGTCTTCGCGGTCCGACATGGTCGCGATCATCATGTCGATCTTGCCCTGCTCGAGGAACTGCATGCGGTTCGACGACTGGACGGCGACGGTTTCGAGCGTGACGCCCATGGCATCGGCGACGTCCTGGGCCATATCGACTTCCATGCCGACGATGGCGCCGGACTCGTTGCGGAAGCCCCAGGGCTTGTAGTCGGCCTTGACGCCGATGATGATCTTGCCGCGCTCCATGACCTTCTTCCAAACGTCATTGGTGCACTGCGCCGCGGCGGCCGGACCGACCGTCGACACGGCAACCGCAATCGCCGCGGTCGTCATGAGTAGTTTCTTGAGCATGTTTATTCCTCCCTGAGTTTTTGCATTCGGTGCTCAACGCCAATTGAGCCCGGCTTGGTGTGGACAGTCAATCCGTTTGCGTCACAATTGCCTCATTCATCTTCGGTCCAGTACTCCCCGAAACCTCTTCGCATCTTCTCCACGTCGCCGAGGCGGCGCACGGCATCGTCACCGGCGCCGACGATTACACACCCGACCAGCGCTTCGAGCGCCACCAGCGCGGACGCATGCGTCGGAAAGAAGTGCGGTCCTTGGGTGCTGCACACGAGGGTGCAATCGGCCAGCCTGGCCACCGGCGACAACCGGCTGTCGGTCACGGCCACGACCCTCCCGCCATGTTCCCTGGTCCAGCGGGCGGCATCGACGGCACCGCTTGCATAGGGTTCTGTGGCAATCACCAGGAGTGCGTCTTCGGGGCCGATATCGTTGATCTGGTCGGCATAGCTGCCGCCATGGGGCCGCAGCAGCGACCAGCCGGGCAGGGCCATGCTCGCCATGTAGTAAGCGTAGCCCGCCAAAGAGAACGAGCTCAGCATGCCGGCGGCCACCACCCGTTTGGACGACAAGAGCAGCTGCGCGGCCGCGTCCAGCTCGGTCTCGCCGATTGCTGCGGCATCCGCTTCGATGTTGCGCACCGCGGCGGCCGCATAGCGTTCGAGCAGGCCCGCGCCGGAAGCCGGTTCGGATCGTTCGGATTGAAGCCGCGATGCCCGCCTGGCAAATCCGCCTTCGCCCACGACGAGATCACGGAACTGATTCCTTAGTGTCTCGTAGCCGTCGAATTCGAGCGCCTGGGCGAGCCGCGTCATGGTCGATGGCGGCACTTTCGCCTCGCGCGCGATTCGGCGCATGGAATGCATCGCGACATTCTGCGGATGATCGGCCACATAGCGCGCGGCCCGTTTGAGCTGGGGGCTGAGAGAGCCGTAGACCTCATTGATCCGGCGGCCGATATCGGCATGTCGGGCGCGCTCGAAACTCTCACTCATCACCGGATATAAGACAAATGTTGCGTGTTAGTCCATAATGAAACATATGTATTGGACCGCGTGTGAGGGCCCGGCTGATACAGGACATGACCAAATCTCTTCCGTCACAAGCATCGGTGGTGGTCATCGGTGGCGGCGTGATCGGTTGTTCCACGCTCTACCACCTGGCCAGGGCCGGTGTTCGCGATGCCGTTCTGCTTGAGCGCAAGCAGGTCACCTGCGGCACCACCTGGCATTCCGCGGCCCAGGTGCGCCAGTTGCGCTCGACCAACAATCTCACCCAGCTCATCAAGTATTCGACCGAACTCTACGCGTCGCTCGAAGAGGAGACCGGCCAGGCGACCGGCTGGACCCGCACCGGAAGCTTGTCGGTCGCGACAAATCCCGACCGCCTGACCCACATCAAGCGCCAGGCCGCGCTCGCCCGCCTGTTCGATGTCGAAGCCGACATCATCGGCCCGATGGAGGCCGCTGAACTCTGGCCCATGATGCGCGCCGACGACATCGTCGGCGCGGTCTATTCGCCGAACGACGGGCGGGTCAATCCGTCCGACCTGTGCGCCGCGCTGGTCAAAGGCGCCAGGGCCAATGGCGCCCAGGTGTTCGAGGACACCGCCGTCATCGACTTCGATATACGCGAAGGCCGGGTCCATGGCGTCAGGACGGCGGCGGGCACGATTTACTGCGACAAGGTTGTCAACTGTGCGGGGCTCTGGGGCCGCCAGATCGGGGCCATGGCCGGCGTTTCCGTACCGCTTTATGCCTGCGAGCATTTCTATCTCCTGACCCGGCCGATCGAGGGTCTCGGAAACCATATGCCGACGCTCTCCGATCACGACGGCCACCTCTATATCCGGGACGAGGTCGGCGGACTGCTCGCCGGCTGCTTCGAACCCAAAGCTAAGCCCCTGCCGCTCGAAGACCTGCCGAAAGACTTCGCCTTCGATCTCCTGAACGAGGACTGGAACCATTTCGAGCCGATGATGTTGAACGCGATCCACCGCATCCCGGCGCTCGAGACGGCGGAGGTGAAGACGCTGCTCAACGGGCCGGAGAGCTTCACCCCCGACGGCGCGTTCCTGCTCGGCGAGGCGCCGGAAGTCGACGGGTTCTTCGTCGGCTGCGGCATGAACTCGGTCGGCGTTGCGAGCGGCGGCGGTGTCGGCAAGGCGCTCGCCGAATGGGTCATCTCCGGCGAGCAGCCGATGGACCTGGCTTCGGTCGACATCCGCCGCTTCGCCCATTTCCATTCGGTCGAAAACTTCCTGCGCGCGCGCATTCCCGAGGAGCTCGGGCTGCACTATGCGGTCGGCTATC
>JBPCWF010000608.1:0-4459 GCA_051009775.1 Hyphomicrobiales bacterium
GGTTGGGGCGGATCTTGAAGTCGTTACGGAAGCTTTTGGCACGCTTGAAGCATCCAATGGTCGAGGCCAACGCCATCAATTGGCCGTTGGGAGTGGAAGCTTCACGTTGATCGACGAAAGCTACAACGCCAATCCGGCGTCGATGCGCGCGGCGCTGGCGCTTCTCGGCATGTCCGACCCCGGCGTCGGCGGCCGCCGCATCGCGGTGCTCGGCGACATGCTGGAACTCGGCGAGGAGGCGCCAAGACTGCATGCGGACCTGGCATCCGCGGTGGATGACGCAAATGCCGATATCGTGTATGCCTGCGGCCCCGGCATGGCACATTTATGGGATGCGCTGACCGAAACCCGCCGCGGGGTCTACGCCGAAGCTTCGGACGGGCTCGAGCCGGCACTGCTTGACGAAGTCGGCGCAGGGGACGTGGTGATGATCAAGGGATCGCTCGGCAGTCGCATGGGACCGCTGGTCGAGGCGTTGTGCGCCAAACATAAACCGCACGGCGACGGGCTCGCGCGCGGAACGCAGAGGTAAGTCGTTAATGCTGCAACATCTGCTCGTTGACCTGAGCGACCAGGTCACCGTCTTCAATGTATTCCGGTACCTGACGTTCCGCACCGGCGGGGCGATCATGACCGGGCTTATCTTCGTGTTTCTGTTCGGACCGGCCCAGATCGCCATGCTGCGCGTGCGTCAGGGCAGGGGGCAGCCGATCAGGGATGACGGACCGGAGCGCCATATCATCGAGAAGCAGGGCACGCCGACCATGGGCGGCCTGATGATGCTGAGCGGCATCACGGTCGCGACCCTGCTCTGGGCCAACCTGACCAACGCTTATGTCTGGGTCGTGCTCTTCGTCACCCTGGGTTTTGGCCTTGTCGGCCTCTATGACGACTATCTCAAGGTCAGCCGGTCGTCCTCCTCGGGATTCTCGACCAAGGTCAGGTTCGGCATCGAGTGCCTCATTGCCGCGGCGGCATGTTATGCTCTGACGTTTCTGACCAAGGATGAATACTCAACGTCGCTCGCCCTGCCGTTCTTCAAGGACCTGCTGATCGATCTCGGCGGGTTCTTCGTCGTGTTCGGTGTCATCGTGATCGTTGGCGCCGGGAATGCGGTCAACCTCACGGACGGCCTCGACGGGCTGGCGATCGTGCCGGTCATGATCGCGGCCGCGAGCTTCGGCCTGATCGCCTATCTGGTCGGCAATGCGGTCTTTTCCGGCTATCTGCAGATCCATTTCGTCAAGGGCGTCGGCGAGCTTGCCGTCCTGTGCGGCGCCATATTGGGGGCCGGGCTCGGCTTCCTGTGGTTCAACGCGCCGCCGGCGATGATCTTCATGGGCGACACCGGCTCTTTGTCTCTGGGCGGCGCGCTCGGTGCCATCGCGGTCGCGACCAAGCATGAGATCGTGCTCGCCATCATCGGTGGCCTGTTCGTGCTCGAGGCGGTCTCCGTCATCGTTCAGGTCGCGTCTTTCAAGCTGACCGGCAAACGCATCTTCCGAATGGCGCCGCTGCACCATCATTTCGAGCAGAAGGGCTGGGCCGAGCCGACCATCGTGGTCCGGTTCTGGATCATCGCGGTGGTTCTCGCCCTGCTCGGACTGGCCACCCTGAAACTCAGGTGACGGGCCGACATGATCCCGGTCACGGTCTTTAACGGGCAAACGGTTGCGGTCTTCGGCCTCGGCCGCAGCGGGTTGGCGACCATCTCCGCGCTTGCGGCCGGTGGCGCTCGGGTCGTTGCCTGGGACGACAACGAGGCGGCGCGCGGTGCAGCGGCGGCTCTCGGCGCCGAGATCGCTGATCTGAGCACATCAGGTTTTTCGGAGTTCGCCGCCCTGATCCTGGCGCCGGGCGTGCCGCTGACCCATCCCGAACCGCACTGGACCGTCAAACGCGCGCAGGCCGCCGGCATCGAGATCATCGGCGACACCGAACTCCTGGCGCGCCAGCTTGCGGCGGAGAACAGCGGCGCCAAGCTGGTGGCGATCACCGGCACGAACGGCAAGTCGACCACGACGGCGCTGCTCGGCCACGTCCTGAAAGAGGGCGGACTGACGGTCGAAATCGGCGGCAATATCGGCACCGCCGTCCTGGCGCTCGCACCGCCGGCGGCGCATATGATCTATGTGCTGGAATTCTCGTCCTACCAGATCGACCTGACGCCTGGACTGCATGCCGATGTCGCCATTCTGCTCAATATAAGCCCGGACCACCTGGACCGGCACGGCGATCTGGAGACCTATGCGGCGGTCAAGGCGCGCGTGTTCGATGGCCAGGTCGCCGGCGATAGCGCCATTATCGGCACCGACGACGATCTGTGCAGGCGGATTCTGCAAAACCTCGCGCAAGGCCCTGACATCGAAGAGATTTCCGGCCTTCATCCGGTGCGGAGCGGGATTTTCGCCGCAGACGGGAAGCTCTATCGCGCGCGCGACGGGGCTGAGCGGATGGTGGCTGATCTCGGCGGCGTCGTGTCGCTGCGCGGCGATCACAACGGCCAGAACGCGGCGGCCGCCTTCGCCGCGGCGCATGCCCTGGGCCTTGCGCCCGAGACCATTGCCGCGGGCCTCAGAACGTTTCCCGGCCTTGCCCATCGCATGGAACAGGTCGGACAGAAGGGTGAGGTGCTGTTCATCAACGACAGCAAGGCGACCAACGCGGATGCCGCGGCCCGGGCGCTTGCGAGCTTCGATCGCATCTACTGGATCGCCGGCGGGCTCGCCAAGGCGGGTGGTATTCAAAATCTTAAGGAGTTTTTTCCAAAGATCGTGAAAGCTTATCTGATCGGGGATGCGGCGTCGGACTTTGCCGGGACGCTTGAGGGTGCGGTCGCCTACGAGATGTGCGGGACCGTCGAGCGGGCAACGATGAATGCCGCCGGCGACGCGGCCGCGGATCTGGAAGGCGAAAGCGCTGTTCTGTTTTCACCGGCCTGCGCGTCGTTCGATCAGTTTCGTAATTTCGAACTGCGGGGCGATGCATTCCGCACCGCGGTTCACGCCGTTCCCGGCGTGGCAAAGAGTGAAGGAACCTGAACGGTGTCAGTGATCAGCCGGACGGATCGCGGTCTGCTTGCGGATTGGTGGTGGACTGTTGACCGCTGGCTGCTGACGACGATCCTCCTGCTCATGGGCTACGGTGTCCTTTTGTGCCTGGCCGCAAGCCCGCCGGTGGCGCAGCGGCTGAACCTCGGCGAGTTCCATTTCTTCACCCGCCAGGTGCTCTACCTGATCCCCGCCTTCGGGCTTCTTGTCGCCGCGTCCTTCCTCACCGTCAGCCAGGTCCGCCGGGTCAGCCTCGTCGTGGCGGCGATCGGTTTCGTGCTGCTCGGCCTGACCTTGTTCATCGGTCCGGAAGTCAAGGGGGCGACCCGCTGGATCGACCTGGGGCAGGTTTCGGTGCAGCCGTCGGAAATCCTCAAACCGGTGTTCGTCGTGCTCGCCGCCTGGCTGTTCGCGGAAAGCATGAGACGGCCCGATATGCCGGGCACGGTGCTGTCGGCGCTCCTGTTCGTCGGTTTTGCCGGCATCCTGGTGCTGCAGCCGGATTACGGCCAGACCGTACTGATTACCGCGGTGTGGGGCCTGATGCTGTTTCTCACCGGCATCTCCTGGCGTTGGATCGGCGGCCTGATGGGCTGCGGCGTGGCGGCAATGGCGGTCGCCTACAGCCTGGTGCCCCATGTGGCGGACCGCATCAACCGTTTCATCGACCGCGACTCCGGCGATACGTTCCAGGTCGATGCCGCGCTCAGTTCCTTCGCGCGCGGCGGCCTGCTCGGCCAGGGGCCGGGCGAGGGCACGGTCAAGCGCATCCTGCCCGATGCCCATAGCGACTTCATCTTTGCGGTTGCCGGCGAGGAACTCGGCATGCTGGCCTGCCTGCTGCTGCTCGGCTTCTATGCCTTCATCGTGCTGAGGACCTTGCGCCACGCCCTGATCCAGCGCGACCCGTTCGTCCGGCTCGCCACCATCGGCCTGGTCGCCCTGATCGGGTTTCAGGCGATCATCAACATGTCGGTCAACCTGTCGCTCCTGCCGGCCAAGGGCATGACCCTGCCGTTCGTCTCCTATGGCGGCTCGTCGCTCCTGTCGGTCGCGCTGGCCATGGGGCTGGTGCTGGCCCTGACAAGGCGGCGGCCGGCGGCGACGACCTACATGCCCGGCTGGGGCGGGCAACCGGCGGCGGCGCATATGTGATGGGCGCTCAGGTTTCCGATCCACGCCCCATCGTCATCGCGGCGGGCGGTACCGGCGGTCACCTGTTTCCGGCCCAGGCGCTGGCCCAGGAACTCACCGCGCGCGGCCATGTCATACACCTCATGACCGACAGCCGGGTCGACCGGCATGCGGCCGCGTTTCCGGGCGAGGAGATCCACGAGATCCCCTCGGCCACCTTCGGGCTGTCGAAACCGCTGCGCATCCCGCCGGCGCTGGTCAAGCTCTACCGGGGC
>JBPCWF010000609.1:0-4787 GCA_051009775.1 Hyphomicrobiales bacterium
AGACGATCCTTCATCCGCGTTGCCGGCTCTTCCGCGGTGATCGTGGCGGCCGGCGCCGGAGCCTTTGCGCTGACCCGGACGCCGTCCCGCGCGCTCGAACCCTGGAGCGTGGCCGGCACGGTGGAGACCGAACCGCGCCGCAAGGCGCTGTCCTACGCCATCCTCGCCCCCAACCCGCACAACCGCCAACCCTGGATGGTCGACCTCGCCGGCGACGACGAGATCGTGCTCTATTGCGATCCCGAGCGGCTTTTGCCCGAAACCGATCCGTTCAACCGCCAGATCGCCATCGGTCTGGGCTGCTTTCTGGAGCTCTTGAGCATGGCGGCGGCCCAAGGCGGTCACACTGCCGTTATCACGCCGTTCCCCGAGGGCGCTTCGGGCGAGCGGCTGGACCACCGGCCGGTCGCCCGCGTGAAGTTCGAGGCGGGATCAGCCGCACGCGACCCGTTGTTCGGCTTCGTACCGGACCGCCGGTCCAACAAGGAGCCGTTCGATCCGTCGAAGCCGGTGAGCGCGGCGAAGCTCGACGCGCTCAAGACGGCGGTTGCGTCGGACAGTGACATCACGGTCACGACCGACGGCACGGACGCCATGGTCGCCAAGCTGCGCGATCTCACCTGGCGCGCCTGGATGGTCGAGACCGAGACGCCCGCGACCTACATGGAGAGCGTGCGACTGATGCGCATCGGCAAGGGCGAGATTGAGGCCAACCCCGACGGCATCGACCTCGGCGGCCCGTTCCTGGAAACGCTGAAAGTTTTCGGCATGCTGTCGCGCGAGGCGATCTCCGATCCGAACTCGACCGCGTATCAGCAGGGCATCGACATGTACCGCGAGATCATCGATACCGGCATGGCCTATATGTGGCTCACCACGCCGTCGAACTCGAGGTTTGACCAGCTGCAGGCCGGCAGGGCCTATTTGCGTCTGAACCTCAAGGCGACCGAGCTTGGCGTGAGCATGCATCCGATCTCCCAGGTGCTTCAGGAGTATAAGGAAATGGCAGAGCTTTACGACGAGATGGACCAGCTGCTGCAGACACCGCAAGGCGGCCGCGTTCAGATGCTGACCCGGCTCGGCTATGGGCCGGAGGTGCCGCCCAGCCCGCGCTGGCACGCGGCCACCAGGATCCGCACCGCGTGAACGCACCGCCGCCCGATGATCCGCTCCTGTTCCGGTTCTTCAACGAGATCGGCATCATCGAACAACTCGCCCGCGCTCGGTTCGAGCGCGGGCTGCCCCATGGCCTGACGCTCTCTCAGTTCAAGGTGCTCAATCACTTCGCCCGGCTCGGCGGCGAAAAGAGCCCGCTCTCGCTTGCCCGCGCGTTTCAGGTCACCAATGGCGCAGTGACCAACGCGGTGCAGAAGCTCGAGGCCAAGGGCTTCGTCGAGACCCGTCCCGACCCGGACGACGGCCGCGGCAAGCTGGTGCGGCTGACCGATGCCGGGCGCGCGGCCCGCGACGACGCCATCGCCACGCTGCGGCCCGTCTTCCCGCTCCTGCATTCGGCGTTTTCCGACGCCGAGTTCGCCGCCGTCCTGCCGTTTCTGGAGCGCCTGCGCAAATTTCTGGACGACAACCGGGACATGACCCCGCCGCGCGGCTCTGATTGACCGACCGTTGGGCAGCGCCTCTCACACGTCATCCCGGCTCAAGGCGGGGATGACGATAGAGTATGCGGCGGCCGCTGTTCAGCTCAGTTCCGCGCCCAGGGCATCCACCACCAGCTTCTGGAAGTGATGCACCGCATGCTCTGAGAGCTCGGTCAGCCCGTCGTCGATCACGAACCGGCCCTGGTTGTAGCCCTTCGACTTCAGACCGCGCTGAACGCTCTCGCACAGGCTGATGTCTTCGGGCTGCAGGACCTCGTCCATATAGTCCATGGCGTCCTTGATCTGCTTGCTGGGCTCGGTTGTCGGCAGGAACCAGTCGAGATGCTCGACCGTGTGTTCCGGTCCGTCGGGGATGATCTTGAGCACGGAGATGTTCGGCTCGCCCGGATAAATCCAGATCGTAACGTTCGGCCACAAGTACCAGCCGGCATAGCCGAAATCGATCTCGCCCTTCTCGAACGTGTAGGCGGAACTGTCCGTGGTCCGCGCGGCGCCCGAGACATGGCTCGAATAGATGCCGGAGAGCTTGGAGCGGTAGCTCTTCATATCGACAAGGTCGACGAAATCCTTATGCGCCGTGTGGCAGTGGTAGCATTCCAGGAAATTGTCGATCAGCACTTTCCAGTTGCTCTCGACCGCATAGGTGTGGCGATGGGCGAAGACGAAATCCTCGACCTGCGGGCAATATGAGCGGATTTCCTCTTCGAGACCTGCGGCCTGAGACTTGAGCGGCTCGGCGTCGTCGTCGAGATTGACGAACACGAAGCCGCAGAACTCTTCGACCCGCACCGGTTTCAGCGAGAAGTTCTTCTTGTCGAACCCGGCCATGCCCTTGGTGTTGCGTGCGCTGCGCAAGCTGCCGTCGAGCTCGTAGGCCCAGGCGTGATAAGGGCACACAAGCACGCTTGCCGTGCCGCAGCCATGGGCGAGCTCATGTCCGCGGTGCTGGCAGACATTGTAGAACGCCCTGAGGTCGCCGTCGCGGCCGCGGGTGATGACGACCGACTGCTCGTGGATCTTGGTGGTCAGATAGGCGCCGGGCTCCGCGAGCCGGCTTTTGTGGCCGGCGAACCACCGGTTCCTGTAGAAGATCGCGTCCTTCTCCAGCGCGTAGATCTCCGGATCCCGGTAGAAGCGTGCCGGAATGGTGTAGGAATTTTCCGCCATCTCGCAGAACGGCGCGTCGCCCTGATGCAGTCGCAATACCGGCAAGGTCATGTCCGGTCTCCCTCCCTGTCGAACCCGGGTGCCGCCTGCCGCGATGGTGGCGGACACCAGGTACATAAGGTACACTGATGATCATGGGCTCTCAAACGAGAGTTTATTGAGGCTTTGGATAAGCGTAGCTAATGCAGACTCTGCGCAACATGCTGCCGCCGCTCGAACCGCTGGTGGCGTTCGAAGCGGCCGCCAGGCTTGAAAGCTTCACCCTTGCGGCAGCCGAACTCAACATCACCCAGGCCGCGGTCAGCCAGCGCATCCGCACGCTCGAGCAGGCGCTCGGCACCGCGCTGTTCGAGCGCGCCCACCGGGCCGTGCGCCTGACCGCGTCCGGGCGCGAGTACCAGCACACGGTATCGCTGGCGCTGACCCATCTGGCCAAGGCGACGCGCGAGATCCGAGGCGCGCCCCAGACTGCGCGGCTGACGGTCGCTGCCGACCAGTCCATCGCCGCCATGTGGCTGATGCCGCGATTGCCGAAGTTCCTGGAGCGCCATCCGGAGACGCCGGTGCGGCTCATTGCGTCGGACACCGAGGCCGACTGCCTGGCGGGCGATGTCGACCTGACCATCATTCACGGCGCTGGAGACTGGGCGGGATACGGCGCCACCTGCCTGTTCGAGGAGGAGGTCTTCCCCGTCTGCAGCCCGGACCATCTCGCCCGATGCGGGCCGGTTGCAGGTGCCGACGACCTGACCGGCTCGGTTCTGCTCGATCTGGAGGATACCAACTGGAACTGGATGAACTGGCGCATGTGGCTGACCGAGCAGGGCGTCGACCTGCCGGCAGGCGACCGCCATCTGAGGATCAACAGCTATCCGCTGATCGTCGAGGCTGCGTGCAACGGGCAGGGCATGGCGCTCGGCTGGCGGCATCTGGTCGACGACGCTTTGCTGGACGGTACGCTGGTGCGGCCGCTGGACCGTTCGGTGCGCACGCGCTTCGGCTATTACATCCTGTGGCCGGACGGCGGTGAGGCGGCGGACGCGGCTGCGGCATTCCGCGACTGGGCCCTGGAAGAGAGCCGGGCCCAGCCGCTGCATGCTCTGGAAAGCTGAACATCGCCTGTGGGAAGTGCCGATCCCGGCATTCCGCAGGACCTGGGCCGGATGATAGAACGACAGCTGATGCAGAGGTCTCCAGGAGGAGAGGCACAATGGCATTGATGGCGCAAAGCCTGTCGGGTGTGGTGCTTATTCCGCTGCTCGCCTGGGCGTTGTCGGAGGACCGTGCTGCGCTCAGTTCCGGGCGCGCCCTGCGTGTCGTCCTGATCGGTCTCGCGCTGCAATTCGCGATCGCGGGACTGTTTCTGCTTCTTCCCGGCGCAACCGCGGTCTTTGCGCTCCTGAGCGAGGCGGTCGCCGCCTTGCAGCGTGCGACACTGGCCGGCGTCCAACTCGTGTTCGGCTATCTCGGCGGCGGTCCGGCACCGTTCGCCGTGGAGCAGCCGCAAAACTCATTCCTCCTGGGCTTTCAGGCCCTGCCGCTGATCCTTGTCATGAGCGTCCTGTCGCGCATGCTCTATCACTGGGGCGTTCTGCAGCGCCTGGTGCGCGGTTTTGCCTGGATGCTCCAGCGCACCCTGGGCGTCGGCGGCCCGCTCGGCACCGCGACCGCCGCCAACATCTTCGTCGGCATGGTCGAGGCGCCGCTCCTGATCAAGCCTTATCTGGCCGGCATGAGCCGGGGCGCCCTGTTTGCCGCCATGACCACCGGCATGGCGACGGTCGCCGGCACCGTGCTGGCGCTCTACGTTTCGATCCTCGAACCGACTGTGCCGGGGGCCGCGGGCCATGTGCTGGCGGCCTCGGTCATGAGTGCGCCGGCCGCCCTCATGCTCGCGCGCCTCCTGGTCCCGGGCGACGATGACGGCGCGGAAGGTCTGGTCGATCCGGTCATAGAAGACCCGCCCGCAAGCACCATGGACGCGGTCGCGCAGGGCACCGC
>JBPCWF010000610.1:0-3918 GCA_051009775.1 Hyphomicrobiales bacterium
CCAATGTCGATCTCGTGGTCGTACGTTACGACGACCGGGTCTCTGTGCTTTACGGCCGCTGCCTGCACCGCGGCGCCCTGATGTCGGACGGCCATGTCGCCGGCGACAACCTGATCTGCGGCCTCCACGGCTGGGACTACAGGCTCGACACCGGCATCAGCGAATATGCCAATTCCGAGGTGCTGCGGAAGTTCCAGTCCTGGGTCGAAGACGGCGAGGTGCTGGTCGACGAAGACGAGATCGCCCAGTGGGAGCGCGACCACCCGCAGCCCTACCGCCGCGATGACTATCTGGGGCTTTACGCCGACATTCACGGCGATCCGGCGGAGCCCCATGTCAGGCTGATCCAGGAATACGCCAGGCATGGCCTGGAGAACACCGGCCACCATGGGGTGGTCGAGGCCATGGGCGTGCCGCGCGACCAGCTCCCGACCTGGGACGACATCCAGTTCGTCACCGCGCAGCTGCACCGCCCGCCGGGCCTCGACGACGATCCGATCGCGACAGACGTGACGATCGGGCCCAACGCCCAGAAACCGTTGCGCCTGGAGATCCCGCTCTTCGTTTCCGACATGAGCTTCGGCGCCCTGTCAGAGCCGGCCAAGGTGGCGCTCGCCAAGGGCGCCCAACTCGCCGGCACCGGCATCTGTTCCGGCGAAGGCGGCATGCTGCCCGAGGAGCAGGCCGCGAACGACCGCTATTTCTACGAACTGGCCTCGGCCCGCTTCGGCTTCTCCTGGGACAAGCTCGCACAGGTCCAGGCGTTCCATTTCAAGGGCGGCCAGGGCGCCAAGACCGGCACCGGCGGCCACCTGCCCGGCCACAAGGTGGTCGGCAAGATCGCCCAAGTGCGCGACCTCGCCGAAGGCGAACCGGCGGTCTCGCCCGCCCGCTTCCCGGACTGGACCTCGGTGTCCCAGATCAAGGACTTCGCCGATCAGGTGCGCGACCGCACCGGCGGCATCCCGATCGGCTACAAGCTCTCCGCCCAGCATGTCGAGAAGGACCTGGACGCGGCGCTCGAGGTCGGCGTCGACTATGTCATCCTGGACGGCCGCGGCGGCGGCACCGGTGCGGCCCCGATCATCTTCCGCGACAATATTTCCGTGCCGACCATCCCGGCGCTTGCCCGGGCGCGCCGCCATCTCGACCGTCTCGGCCGCAAGGACGTGACCCTGGTGATCACGGGCGGCCTGCGCAAGCCCGCCGACTTCGCCAAGGCGCTGGCGTTGGGCGCCGACGCCATCGCCGTGTCCAACGCCGCGATCCAGGCGATCGGCTGCCTCGGCATGCGCGCCTGCCACACCAACAACTGCCCCGTGGGCATCGCCACCCAGAAGCCGCATCTGGTTTCCCGCCTGATCGTCGATCAATCGGCCGAGCGGCTTCATCGGTTCTTCGAAACCTCGGTCGATCTCATGAAGATCCTCGCCCGCGCCTGCGGCCACAGCCATCTGAGCGAGCTCTCGATCGACGATCTGGTGACCTGGAAGGAAGACATGGCCCGGCTCTCAGGCGTGGTCTACGGCGGCGTCGGGGAGGTTTGAGACTGGGACGTGGACACAAAAACGCGCGGCCACAGCCGGATCGATGCCCGTCTGGATCTCGCCCGACGGGGCCACGAGCCACTCAACCATCGTCTTGCCAGCAATGACCACGTCGCGACTTTCAACCTACGTGTAGCCTGATTGTGTGAGTTCAATCGTCGACGCCGTCCAGAATGTGTCAACAACCGAGCGAACTGGACACAATCATATCGGATATGTGAGGTTCAATTGCCTTACAGTCGGAGTGCACAGTGGGCCATGCGTCGACGGCAGACCTACAACGATGAGCTTACGCCCTTTGCGACAAGGTTTGCTTGCGCGCAACCAAACCTTACAATAAGTGCTGCCATCGCATACTCCCTGTTGGTTGCGTCGACATTGCTGGTACAACATGATGCCGCAGCCGAACAGGGTGCTCAGTCATCAAGCGCCGCCAATCAAACCGAGAAGTCAAAATCGAAAGGCGCGGAATTCGGAGACCAAGCTTCGGTCGCCGATATCTGCAAAGCTTTGGAGTCAGAGGCTCGGAAATGGAATCTTCCAGATGCCTTCTTCGCCCGTCTGATCTGGAAAGAAAGCCGTTTCAATCCCAATGCGGTGAGCCGCAAAGGTGCGCGGGGAATTGCCCAGTTCATGCCAAATACAGCGCTTATGCGCGGACTCAAGAATCCGTTCGACCCCAACAGCGCGATTGCAGCCTCCGCCGAATATCTGGCTGATCTTCGCGACAAATTCGGCAATCTAGGACTAGCCGCCGCAGCTTACAATGCGGGGCAAACCCGGGTTCGAAAATGGCGTGCGGGCCGAACACGCTTGCCTTACGAGACAAAGGACTATGTGCTGTCAATCACTGGATTTTCTGCTGACGATTGGAGCGCGAAAGACTTCAAGCAGCCAAAGTTCAGCCTTGATGCGAACTCCACTTTTCAAGCCGCGTGCAGAAAACTTCCTGCCCGGTTTTCGCCGCCACAGGAAACCCCGACCATCGCCGGGCGGCAAATATGGGGTGTGCAAGTTGCAGCAAACTTTTCACGTACCAGGGCACTAGCGATCTATTCACGCTTGAAACAGAAACATCGCAGCGTGCTCGCCGGTTTGGATCCCATGGTCATCCGGACCCTCAACCGTAGCATGGGAACCCGACCAATCTTCAATGTTCGCCTCGGTGCGACAAGTCGAACCGAAGGTGCAAAGCTGTGCGCGCGACTTAGGCAATCGGGCGGTAGCTGCATTGTGATCAAGAACTGAAGCGCACTGACCTGCCACCCAAGAATTGGACCATTTTGAGCTGGAATTTTCCACTTATGATCCCCGGGCTGGGAACTGGAGAATTCCATGAAGAGGTCGAAGTTCACGGAGGCCCAGATAGCCTTCATTCTGAAGCAGGCCGATGACGGCACGCCGGTTGCGGAGGTATGTCGCAAGGCCGGGGTATCGGATGCGACGTTTTACACCTGGCGCAAGAAGTACGCCGGCCTGATGCCGTCTGACATGAAGCGGCTGAAGCAGCTGGAGGAGGAGAACAACAAGCTGAAGCGTCTGGTGGCGGATCTTTCCCTCGACAAGGCGATGTTGCAGGACGTCATCAAACGAAAGCTCTGAGGCCTGGTCGCAGACGCGAGCTGGTGGACGATCTGAGGGCCGACTGGAAGGTGAGTATTCGCCGGGCCTGTTCGGTCCTGATGGCCGGAAGGTCGAGCTATCACTACCGGTCTCGGCGTCCCGATCAGGCCGGGCTGAAGAAGCGCATAAAGGAGATTGCCGAGACGCGCGTGCGCTACGGCTACCGGCGCATTCACGTGCTGCTCAGGCGTGAGGGCTGGGCGGTCAATGCCAAGCGGATCTACCGGCTTTACAAGGAAATGGGCCTTCAATTGAGGAACAAAACACCGAAGCGCCGCGTCAGGGCCAAGCTTCGCGAAGAGCGCACAGAGGCTACGTGCCCTAACGAGACCTGGGCCATGGACTTCGTGCACGATCAGCTTGCCACCGGGCGAAAGATCCGCGTGCTCACCATCGTGGACACGTTCACACGTTACTCTCCGGCCGTTGATCCCCGGTTCAGCTACAAGGGCCAGGATGTGGTGGAGACGCTGGAGCGGGGCTGCCGGCAGGTGGGCTATCCGAAGACGATCCGTGTCGACCAGGGCTCGGAGTTCGTCTCGCGTGATCTCGACCTTTGGGCTTATCAGAAAGGCGTGATCCTGGACTTCTCGCGCCCCGGCAAACCGACCGACAATACGTTCATCGAGTCGTTCAACGGCAAGTTCCGCGCCGAGTGCCTGAACGTTCACTGGTTCATGACGCTTGCAGATGCGCGCTCAAAGATGGAGGATTGGCGTAGAGACTATAACGAGGTGCGACCACACAG
>JBPCWF010000611.1:0-3228 GCA_051009775.1 Hyphomicrobiales bacterium
ACCTGGCACAGGACATAATCGCCGGTCGCCCAGGAATCGCGTGGCAGGGGCCGATGGTCGAACGCATGGTCCTGAAGATCGGAGATGCGGGTGACCGAACTGAAAAACGGCTGTGTCACTGCGCAACCCCGCTCACCATTTCCGGTTCGGGATGTTCGATCGGCGGCGCCAGCAGGAGCATTGTCAGCAAGGCCGTGCGCTCCAGCGTCTCCTCGACATAAAGAAACTCGTGCGGCGCGTGCGCCCCATCGCCGACCGGCCCGAGACCGTCCAGCGTGGCGGTGAACATGCTTGTCGTGTTGCCGTCCGAACCGCCGCCGGCAAGGCCCTCCTCAAGCTTGAGATCCAGCTCGCCCGAAAGCTCGACCGCGAGGTGCCAGAGTTCGCGGTTGCGCGGCGTCCGCTCCAGGGCGGGCCGGCCAATGCGCCCGTCGATCTCAAGTTCCGTGCCGGGCACGGACGGCGTCAGGCCATGAATCTCCCGCTCGACGCGCTCGGCACAAGCTTGCGTCTCCACGCGCACGTCGACCACCGCCTTGCTTTCCGGCGCGACCACGTTGGGGCGCAGCCCGCCGTCGATAGTGCCGACATTGACGGTCACCCCCCTGTCCGGATCGTTCAGGGCGAACAGCGCCTGGACCACATGCGACAGTTCCAGGATCGCGCTTGCGCCGCGTTCCGGATCGAGGCCCGCATGGGCCGCCTTGCCCTTGACCTTGATTGTGAACCGGCCGATGCCCTTGCGCGCGGTCTTGAGCCGGCCAAGCGGTCCGAGGGACGGTTCGAGCACGAACACACGGTTCACCTTCCTGGCCAGACGAACGATATGGCGCGTCGACTCGCGGCTGCCGATTTCCTCGTCCGAATTGGCGAAGACGATCGGCATGACGCAGGGCGTGAGGCCGAAATGAGAGATCGCCTCGAGTGCGAAGACGATCTGGGTGATGCCGCCCTTCATGTCATAGACGCCGGGACCCCGCACGGTGTTGCCCTCCAGGGCGAACGGCATGTCGTCAAGGGTGCCGAGCGGCCATACAGTGTCGTAATGCCCAAGCAGCATCTGGGCCGGCTGGCCCGGGTCGCGGTCGCCCGGGCGGGCATAGAGGTTTCCGCCGTTGCTGCGGCCCGATATCTTCAGGGTGCGGAAACCGAGAATGTCCAGCCGATCGGCGATGATGCCGCGCACCTTGTCCTGGGTCGCGGGCACGACCGAGGGCGACTCCGCAAGCGTGAGGCTTTCAAGAAAAGCGACGAACTCGCCGCTGCGGCTCGTCAGATGTTCAAGGATTTCCGGGCCAGTCGGACGGTTCAACACTTGGACCCTCTATCGCTTTGCGTCTATTTCTTCATGCCTTCCGGAAACGGGAAGGAACGGGTGTCCTGGATGACGGCGAAACGGCCCGGGCTCACATAACCGAGCAGCGGCGCCTCACGCATCACGTCCTGGTCGTCGCGCTCGGTGGCTCTGAGATAGTGCCGATCGATCCGTGCCGCGACCACACTGCCGACAATCAGACTGTTGGAACCGAAGCCGTCGACACAGCGCTCGAGCTCGCATTCCAGATAGAGATAGCCGTCCCGGACCATCGGGCAGTCGACCTTCGGTGCCCTGACCGTATCGATCAGATTGAGCCCCGGCTTCTCTCCATCCTCGCATCTGGGCGAGGCGGTCAGCGAAGTCTCAAGCCACTGGGCGGGCTTTGGAAAAGTGACCGCGAAAACGCCGTCGCGGGCGATGTTCTGATAGGTCGAGTGGCGCGGCGTGCAGACGAACGAGAAATAGTTCTGCCACCCCAGCGGCCCGGCCATGTGTTTCGGCGCCACATCGTCTCCGCCGTCAGCCTCTCTCGTGCCGATCAGGACCAGCGGCGCGACGGTGAAGAACCGGTCCCAAATGGGCGTCTTCGTGCTCAGCTCGACGAGGTCGTGGCGTCCTGGCGGATGGGCTTGGGTTTCGCTTGTCTGGCTCATGTTGTCTCGGGCCGCTTGCCGCGGCCGCTCCGTCGGCTCGGGTCTGCGATGTGGTGAAGTCTAGACGGCCGGCGGGACCGGCAACTTGATCTAACTCAATCCCGCCGACTGCAACTTGGCCTATCGGTAAAGGCGCAGCGCAGGCGGCATACGCGATCTATGGAAAGGCGGCCGGAATGACAGTCAAAATCGAGGACCTGATGGCGAAACGCGTGATCACCGCAGCGCCGCATCACAAGGTCGGGCGCCTGCGCGACATCATGCAGCGCAACCGCATTCACGCGGTTCCGGTCATCGGCACGAACGGCGAGCCGGTCGGCATCGTCACCACCGCGGATCTGGCGCGGCGGGTCAAGGACGAGTCGCCCGTGAGCCGCATCATGTCGGACAAGGTGACGGTGGTTCCCGCCTATAACGACGCCAGCGTCGCGGCCCGGATCATGCGCAAGCGCAAGATCCACCATGTGGTCGTGACGCATGAGAAAAAGGTCACCGGCATCATCAGTTCCTTCGATCTCCTGAAACTGATCGAAGGGCGGCGGTTTACCGCCAGGAATGCGGCAAAAGCCGCAAAACGAGCGCAAAAAGGCGCGTAACCCGCTCAGTCGTCCGGCAGCTCCATGCGTTTGGTGAGACGGAACTGCAGGTCATACTCGGGCCTGTCGGGCCGGCCGATCGTGCCGTCGATGATGTCGTCCGCCAGCTTCCCGGTGACCCTGGTGGCGAACTGCTCTTTCGCTTCGCCGTACACGGTGCGCGGAGGTCCGTAATAGTGCACTTTGAGATCGGCGGTGACGTTGCCATCGACGAATTTATAAGTGCCCATTGTGTACTGACGGTTGTCGCCGCCGATCACGCGGCCTTTCTCGAACAGGAAAACACCGCGGTTCTCCCACCCGAACGGGCCGTAGACTTCGCCCGTCCAAATGCCATCCATCGACATTAATCCTACCTCTTGCACCAAACTTCGATCGGCAAACCTACCAGCTAAGCACAATCGGGGATATAGTCTCCGGTTCCGGACGGACAAGCCCCGCCAACGGGTTGCGCCGGAACGGGAGGAACGACAATGGCAGACAATACGGGGAATAGTGGATCCGCATGGCCCGACGCGGGGAATGACAAGCCGAAAAACAATAAGAAGAAGCTTAAGAACAAGGTCTACGAAGCCCGGCTTGCGGAGCTTCAGATCGAGCTGGTCAAGCTTCAGGAATGGATCAAGGAGAAAGACCTCAAGGTCGTCGTCATCTTCGAGGG
>JBPCWF010000612.1:0-6693 GCA_051009775.1 Hyphomicrobiales bacterium
GTGCTTCTCGGACGCTGCTTTGGTGACGCAATAACCCTGTATCGCGCCATAGGCCGGCCCGGTCAGGCGCACAGACTTCTCGCCCTTGACGTACTTATCCACCAGGCCCTGCTGATTTGGCAGCCACACCTCGGGCCAGATGTCGATTTCGCCTCTGCCACGGTGCATGCTCTGCCAAATGACCGGCACGGCGGTGGTCGTGACTGTCTCTACCTCGAGGCCCAGCACTTCCTCAGCAATCGCCTTGATTGCGTGGACGGTGGCGCGGCCGCCGGGGTAGTTGGGATCGGGCAGTGTGACGTCCGCGGAGAACGAAGCTGTGGCCGTCGCGGAGAGCGTAAGGCCGGCAAGCAGCGTTTTGATGATGTAGCGCAATGTAACCTCCCTTTGTTGGCGGGTGCACGGACGTATCCGCGCGACCGGTTTTCGGAAACCATACACAAGGCTGCACCAAGTCACGGAGCGCCAATGCCCTTAATAAGGAACTCTGATCGAACCCATTAGCGCCAAAGCGGTCAGTAGTAGCTCTTGTCCGGCATGGAGGCCTTGCGCCTCGCGATGAACGCTGTGAGCGCTTCATCCACCGCCGGGTCGAGCCCAGGCTCCTCATATGCGTCGAGGAGCTGCTTCCAGCGCGTGTTGGCTCGCTGGGCAGCATCGAGTCCGCCTTCTGCCGCCCATTGTTCATAGGAATTGTTGTCGGCTGTATCCGGCATGAAGAAGGCGGTGGCGAAGTTCTCTTGCGTGTGCGAGGAGCCCAGAAAATGCGCGCCGGGGCCGACTTCGCGGATTGCATCCATGGCAAACGCATTCTCGGACAGATCGATGCCCTCGAAGAAGCTCTGCACCTTGCCGCACAGATCGGCATCGATGATGGTCTTCTCATAGCCGGTGCACAGCCCGCCTTCTAGCCATCCGGTTGCGTGGTTGATCATATTGGCACCGGCGAACATAGACATGAGCAGGCCCCAGGTGGCCTCCTGTTCGGCCTGGGCGTCGGGCAGTTTGGAAGCGGATAACGATCCGACCGTGTGAAGCGGCACGCCGAGCCTGCGCGCGAGCTGGCCCGAGGCCAGCACCATCTTGGCCGCTTCCGGCGTGCCGAAGGTCGGCGCGCCGCTTTGCATAGAGATCGTGCTTGCGAAACTTCCCATGAGACACGGCGCGCCCGGATTGATTATCTGCACCAAGGTGAGGGTGGCGAGCGCTTCGGCCAGGACTTGGGTGAGGGTGCCGGCAACCGTGCACGGGCTCATGGCCCCGGCTAACGTCCAGGGCGTGCAGGCAACCGCTTGGTTGTTGCGGGCGTAGGTCTTGAGTGCGCCGGACATATTGGCATCAAGCACGAGGGGTGCATTGGTGTTGCTCACCGCATAGAGGCAGCAGTTGTCCTGCATGAACTCTTCGCTGAACAGGATCTTGGCCATGTCTATGGAATCCTGCGCGCGTTCCTCACCGATGAGCGCGCCCATGAAGGCGCGGTCGGAATAGCGGATATGGCTGTAGAGCATGTCGAGATGGCGCTTGTTGGCCGGCAGGTCGACCGGCTCGCACACGATGCCGCCCGAATGGTGCAGATAGGGGATCTGCTGGTGGATCTTCACCAGCTTGCCGAAATCTTCGATCGTCGCATAGCGGCGGCCCCCGTCCAGGTCGTGCACGAAGGGCGGCCCCCAGGACGGCATGAGCACCGTGTTGTCGCCGCCGATGGCGATCGTGTTGTCTGGATTGCGGGCATACTGCTTGAACTGGCGCGGCGCAGTGGCCTGGACGATTTTGCGACACATGTCGGGCTCGAAACGCACCCGCTCGCCCGCGACATCCGCTCCTGCCTCCTTCAAGATGCAGAGGATTTCAGGGTCGTCCCGGAACTCCATGCCGACGTCGCGGAGCAGGATGTCCGCGTTCTGTTCGATCAGTTCCAGCCCCTCCTCGTCGAGCACGTTGAACGTGCCGAGCTTGCGCTGGATGAAAGGCTTGCGCGGACGTCCGTCTCCGTTCCGGGCGCCGAGGCGGGCGGCACGGCCGCCGGACCCGCGCCCCCTGCGTTTCGTTTTTCGATCTTTCGCCGCCTGCGCCATTGTCCCGTGCTCCGCTAGGCCCGCTCTTTAAGGGGTCGAGTTGCTTTGGAGGTGTCCCGCAGTCGTGCATTGTCTGGATCATAGGGAGGCCGCTCCAGTTCGGTTACGGCGAAACGTGTGCCCAGAATCTCCACCGAGAAGGCCCGCTCTTCCGGACCGACTTCGTCGGTCAGGTAGGCAAGCGCCAGGGCTTTGCCGGTCCGGTGGCCGAAGGCGCCTGACGTGACAATGCCGACTGGCGCGCCGTCCTTGAACATCGCGTGCAGGTAGAACGGATCAAACGTGCCGTCATGTTCGAGGTCGAGCAGGGCCATGCGCCAGGCATCGGCCCGCGCGGCCCGCGCCAGGAGGGCGGTGCGGCCGGCGAAGTCGCGGTTCTCCGTGCGCACCAGATGGGCCAGCCCGGCCTCGAGCGGCGTACGTTCGGTGGTGAGATCCATGCCCCATGCGCGGTAGCCCTTTTCCAGCCGCATCGCATTCATGGCATAGGCGCCGAACGGGTGGATGTCGAAACGACGCCCTGCCTCCATCAGGGCGTCTTGGACGGCCGCAAGTTGGTCCAAGGGCGCATGGAGTTCCCAGCCAAGCTCGCCGACGTAGGAGACGCGAAGGGCTCGTGTGGCGACACCGGCGATGGTCAGCTCCACCGCTGAAAGCCAGGGAAAGGCGTCATTACCAAGATCGGCGTCGGTCACCTTTTCCAGCACGCTGCGGGCCCCCGGGCCCATCAGGGCAAGAATGCCGATGCGTTCGGTCACATTGGTGATGGCGACATCCGTTCGTGTGGCAGAGCGCACCCGCAGCAGGTCCTCGTCATGGCGTTCTGCGGCGGCGGCCGACGTGAGATAGAACCGGTCGATTGCTAGGCGCGTGACGGTAAATTCCGATGCGGTGCCGCCTGCGGAGGTCAGAGCATGGGTCAGGCCAATGCGGCCGTCGCGGCGCGGTGGCGGATTGGAGCCGAACGTTTCCAGGAAGTCCAAAGCGCCCGCGCCGGTCACCTCGAATTTGGAGAAAGCCGACAGGTCGCCCAGGCCGACCGACTGGCTGACGGCACGGCATTCCTCTGCCACAGCCTTGAACCAGCCAGGCCGCCGGAAGGTAAGGGGCGGTGCCTCCTTGCCTGGTCCGGCCGCATACCAGTTCGGCCGTTCCCAGCCATAGGCTGCGCCGAATACCGCACCTGCCTCGGCCTGCCGCTCGTAAACCGGTGTCACCCTCTGCTCCCTCCCGGCTGAACGCTCCTCGAACGGGTAGTGAACGCCAAATTGCAGGCCGAAGCACTCAATTGCCTTGTCGAGTCGGTAGGCGCGGTCGGCATAGCCTCCGAATCGGCGGGCGTCGATCGCCAGCGCATCGCTCGGCGGCGCACCGTCCACCATCCAGTCGGCCAAGAATTTACCCGCGCCGCCGCCTTCCATTACGCCCATGCTCGAGCCGGTCAGTAGCCAGGCATTTTCAAGGGCGAAGGCCGGCCCTACGAGCGGGTTGCCGTCCGGTGTGAAAGTGATCGGTCCGTTCACGATGGTTTTGATACCGGCCTCGGCGAGCGCCGGGACCCGTTCCATGGCGAGCGCCACGATCGGTTCGATCCGGTCGAGGTCGGACGGCAGAAGCTCCATTCCGAATTCCGGCGGTACGCCGTCGATCGACCAAGGCTGCGCCGACTTTTCGTAAGGCCCGACGATGTAGCCATCGCGCTCCTGGCGCAGATACCAGCTTTCCTCCGGATCTCGGATCATCGGAAGCTCTGGTGCACCTGCCGCGATCCGCTCGGCGATCGGGCCGACCCGGTCTGTCACCACATATTGGTGCAGTATCGGCACGACCGGCAGGTCGATGTTCATCATGTCGCCGATTTCGCGGCACCAGGTGCCGGCCGCGTTGACCAGGTGCTGAGCCCGGATCTCGCCCTTGTCGATTGTCACCAGCCACTCGCCCGAAGCCGTCCGTCCGATCTCGGTGACTTTGGTGTGGCGGTAAATCTCCGCCCCCCGGCTGCGTGCGCCGGCAGCCATTGCATTGGTCGCCAGCGTCGGGTCGACATGACCGTCATCGGGTTCGTGAATGGCGCCGATCAGGCCGTCGCTGCGGCACAGGGGGTAGATCTCCTTGAGTTCTTCCGGTGTGAGGATATTGAAATCGTACCCGGTGAACCGGCCAATTCCCTGAACGTGGCGGAACTCGTCCATCCGGTCCTGCGATCGGGTGACGCGCAAGGCGCCGCAGGCGTGGAAACCCGTGCCCTGGCCGGTCTCCTCCGGCAGGGTGTCACGATAGAGGCGCACCGACGTGGCGCGCAGCTCCATGATGGTCGGGTTATGAGCGAAATGCGTGCAGAGGCCCGCTGCATGCCAGGTCGAACCCGCGGTGAGCTCGTTTTTCTCGACGAGCACTGCGTCGGTCCATCCCCGTTTCGTCAGATGATAGAGGAGGGAGACGCCCATGGCGCCGCCACCGATGATGATCACACGTGCATGGGATTTCATCGCCTCTGCCCCCCTTCAGCCGCGCAGGCGCTTGCGTTCGGGATCGTAGGGTGGGTACTCAAGCACCGCCAGCCCATGGCGTTTGCCCGCCACGCCGATCTGGTAGCGTCCGTCCAGGGCGGTGCCATCGGCGGCCGCCTCGACATAACCGAGGCACAAGCTTCTGCCGGTCCGGAAGCCTCGGGCCCCGGATGTCGTGCACCCGGCAATGGCGCCGTCCCGGTAGATCGGTTCGTCATGGAGCAGGAGAGGGTGGCCGTCCTCGACGGCGAACAGCGTCAGACGCCGCTCGGGCTTGCGTTCGCGCTTGGCACGGAGTGCGTCGCGCCCGATGAAATCCGCAGGCTTGTCCCAGGCAACCGCAAAGCCGAGACCGGCTTCGAGCGGCGTGTCCTCCGGCCCGATATCGTGGCCCCAATGGGGATAGCCTTTTTCCATGCGGCAAGCGTCGAGCGCGAACAGGCCGCACTGGGCAAGGTCGAAACGCCCGCCGGCATCGAGCAGTGTGTCGTACACCGCAGCGGCGAACTCAACCGGGATGTAGAGCTCCCAGCCAAGCTCGCCGGCGAAGCTGATGCGTGTCGCCCGCACAGACGCCATGCCCAAATCGATGCGCCGCGATGTGGAGAAGGGAAAGGCCGGGTTGGAGAAATCCGCGCCCGAGACCGATTGCAGGAGATCTCTGGAATTAGGTCCCATCACGCCGATGACCGCTTCGCCGGAGGTCGCATCGGCGATACCGGCAGGAAGGTCTGCTTCGTCCCGGACGCGGGTGATCCAGGCCAGATCCTTCCATCGGGTCGCGGTGCCGCTGGTGACCCGGAACGAGCTCTCCGAGCACCGTGTGACCGTGACATCCGCCTCGATGCCGCCATTGCGGTTGAGCATCTGGGTGTAGACGGCGCGGTCCGGCTCCACGTCCACATCGTTGGCGCAGAGCCGCTGCATCAGGTCGAGCGCGCCCGGGCCCTCGACATCGATCTTGGTGAAGGGCGAGAGCTCCAGGAGGGCGACGCCGTCGCACATGGCCTCCGCCTCGCGCGCCGCCGCGGGCCACCAGCACTGATCGCCATAGCTGTAGGCGAACTCGCGCTCCGCCTCGTCCGTGGCGAACCACAAGGGGCGCTCCCAACCGGACGGGGCGCCGAACACGGCGCCGGCCTCCGCGAACCTGGCATGCAGGACGGAGCGGCGCAGGTCGCGCCCGGTGGTCTTCTGCTTGTAGGGCCAGTGCATGGCGAGCTGGTCGGACACGGCTTCCTGGACCCGCTCCAGCAGAAAGCTTTTCGTGGCGAAGGCCTGATCGAAGCGGGCAATGTCCACGTCCCAAAGGTCCATCGGCGGATCGCCGGCGACCAGCCATTCGGCCATAGCCTTGCCGACGCCAGCCGATGACATCATGCCGATGGAGTTCATGCCGGCGGCGACGAAGAAGCCTTTGAGGAAGGGCGACTCGCCCATGACCTGTTTGGTGTCGGGCGTGAAGCTCTCCGGCCCGTTCATGAAATGCTGGATGCCGGTTTCCGCCAACGCCGGGACGCGGGTGA
Organism: Hyphomicrobiales bacterium; assembly: GCA_051009775.1. Lineage (GTDB taxonomy): Bacteria > Pseudomonadota > Alphaproteobacteria > Rhizobiales > JAJFHB01 > JBPCWF01. The sequence continues at coordinate 6,118 of JBPCWF010000612.1, forward strand.
GGCCTGCCTCCATAAACGGCTCGAACTGCTCCCAATCTTCCGGGAATTCAAGGAACGGCCGGTCGCCGTCCGGCCCGCGCGGATCCCACGGCTTGGCATTGGTTTCGAACCCGCCAAGCACCAACTTGCCCGCATCCTCCTTGAGGTAGATGCCGGCATCGAGATCACGGGTGACAGGGAAAGGATCTGGCAGGCTGTCCATCGGTTCGGTCACGATATACATGTGCTCGACCGCCTGGACCGGCGCGGGTACGCCCGCCATGGCACCGATCACGGGCGACCAGGCGCCGGCACAGTTCACTACAGCCTCGCAGCGGACTTGCTCTCCGGTCGTGAGCGTGACGGCGCAGACGGCGCCGTTCCGGGTCTCGATGCCCGCGCAGCCTGTATGTTCGCGAATCCGGATACCGCCCGCCCGCGCGCCCCTGGCATAGGCCATGCAGATGTCGACCGGGCTTGCCTGGCCGTCGGCCTCAACCCATAGCGCGCCCGCGAGATCTCCGGTCGCGAACATCGGCACCCGGTCGGCGATGTCGTCCGGTCCGATGATCCGGGCCTCGACATCGGTGAGTTCGC
>JBPCWF010000613.1:0-2623 GCA_051009775.1 Hyphomicrobiales bacterium
AACCAGCCCCACAACCACTTCTGTCACCACACCCTAAGTAGTCAAATCGATGCGGCGTGCCATGACGACGCGAGGCTCTGTTTCATAGCCGAGCGCCTCGTAGAAACCGCGCACTTTCTCGTTGCCGTCGCGAATCATCAAATTGAGTTTCCAGACACCGCGGTCCCGCAGCCAGGTTTCCGCAGCCGCCATGATTTGCCTGCCGATGCCATGTCCTTGAATGTCCGGATCGGCGGAGACGTAGTAGACGGCGCCGCGATGGCCGTCATGACCGACCATGACGCTGGCGACGATCCGGCCGTCGAGCCGTCCGACCAGAACATCGGAACAGGGGCCGGCGCGGGCGAAGGCGATGTCCCTGGCCGGGTCGTTATGCGGCCGGGTCAGGCCGCATTTCTCCCAGAGCGCGATGATGTCGTCCACATCGCCGTCTTGCGCCGGCGCGAAGGTGAGGGCGCCGGCGCCGCTCACTCCGCCGCCTGTATGGTCGGCAGCTCGTAGTCCTTGAACGTCTCGCGCAGAGTGAGCTTCGAGATCTTGCCGGTTGCGGTGTGCGGGATTTCGTCGATGAACGCGACGTCGTCCGGCATCCACCACTTGGCGATCTTGCCGTCCATGAAGGACAGGATCTCGTCCTTGGTGGCCGAGGCGCCTTCCTTGAGTACGCAGATCAGAAGCGGGCGCTCGTCCCATTTGGGATGGGCGACGCCGATCACCGCGGCCTCGGCGACCGCGGGATGGCCGACCGCCAGGTTCTCCAGGTCGATCGAGGAAATCCATTCGCCGCCGGACTTGATCACGTCCTTCGACCGGTCGGTGATGTTCATGTAGCCGTAGGGGTCGATGGTCGAGACGTCGCCGGTGTCGAAATAGCCGGCCTCATCGAGGATCTCGCCGCCTTCGCCCTTGAAGTAGGCGCGCGCGATCGCCGGGCCGCGCACTTTCAGATGGCCGAAGGCCTCGCCGTCGCACGGCAGTTCGTTGCCGTCGTCGTCGGTGATTTTCATCTCGACGCAGTAGGGCGGGCGGCCCTGCTTCTGCTTGATGGTCCAGATCTCGTCTTCGTTGAGATGCTCCAGACCGCCCTTGAGGTTGCACAGCGAACCGAGCGGGCTCATTTCGGTCATGCCCCAGGCATGGATGACCTGGGTGTCGTAGTTCTTCTCGAACGCCTCGATCATGGCGGGCGGGCAGGCCGAGCCGCCGATCACCACGCGCTCCAGGACCGGCAGCGGGTCCTTGGTCTGCTCCAGATGCTGAAGCAGCATCAGCCACACCGTCGGCACCGCTGCGGTCAGGGTGACCTTTTCCGTGTCGAGCAGCTCGTAGATGCTGGCGCCGTCCATCTGGCCGCCCGGCATCACCATCTTGGCGCCGGACATCGGACCGGAATAGACGAACGACCAGGCATTGGCGTGAAACATGGGCACGACCGGCATGACGCTGTCCGTGCTCTTGAGGTTGCAGGCATCGCCCGCGCAGGTCGCCATGGCGTGCAGCACGTTGGAGCGGTGCGAATAGAGCACGCCCTTGGGGTTGCCCGTGGTGCCCGACGTGTAGCACATGCCGCAGGCCGTGTTCTCGTCGAGCCTGGGCCAGCCGAAGCCCTCGTCGCCGTCCGCGATCAGCGTCTCGTAGCAGATCGCGTTGCGCAGGGTCGTGTCGGGCATATGGGCTTCGTCGGTCATGACCACGAAGCTTCCGATGGTCGGCAGCTTGTCCTGGATCGCCTCCAGGATCGGCACGAAGGTCAAGTCCAAGAAGAAGTGCTTATCCTCGGCGTGATTGATGATGTAGTCGAGCTGGTCGGGAAACAGCCGCGGGTTGAGCGTATGGGCGATGGCGCCGATGCCCATGAGGCCGTACCAGGTTTCCATATGGCGGTAATGGTTCCAGGCCATCGTGCCGATGATGTCGCCCGTCTTGATGCCGAGCTTCGTGGCGGCGCTGGCGAGCGCGCGCGACCGGCGGTCCAGATCCTTGTAGGTATAGCGGTGGATCGGCCCTTCGACCGTGCGTGACACGATCTCCCGGTCGCCGTGATACTTGCTGGCATGGTCAAGAACCGTGTGGACCAGCAACGGCCAGTCCTGCATCAAGCCTTCCATTTGTGTTTCCTCACCTTGAAATTTGTGCCCAAACCGGCGAACGTCTTTTGTTAGTCGCGATTTTAGCGGCAAGCCACCGCGCCAACAATGGGCCTGTCTTCCCCTGGGTAATCTATGAGGTTTAAACCGTGACCGAACCGGCGTTTCAACCGCTAAGTGCACTCGCGCGCAAAATTGCCGACAGAGAGCTGTCTTCGGCCGAACTGCTCGACCATTACATCGCGCGGATCGAGCGCCACAATCCCTCGCTCAACGCGATCGTTGCCATGGACCTCGACCGCGCCCGCGATGAGGCGGCTCGGGCTGACGAGGCCCTTGCCGGTGGCGGCGCGGCCCGGCCGCTGCATGGCGTTCCGGTGACCATCAAGGACGCTTACGAAGTGGCAGGCCTGGTCTCGACCGGCGGCGTGCCCGGCCTCAGGGACCATGTTCCGGCCGAAGATGCGGTCGCCGTTGCACGGCTGCGCCGGGCCGGCGCCATCATCGTCGGCAAGACCAATGTGCCAGCCTACAGC
>JBPCWF010000614.1:0-4037 GCA_051009775.1 Hyphomicrobiales bacterium
ATCGGCATCGGCTGCCGCGCCACCATCGGCGTGCAGAGCCTCGCCGGTAACAATTGTTTCGAGACTTGGATGGAGGTGGAATTCCGTTAGACTTGGCCCGCTGCGAGACAAGAGCGAAGCGAGGCGAAGCATGATCACGGATTGCCGCGGACTTGAGCTGACGGTTACGGACGCGGATGCCGCGCGGCATCTGGACGACGCGCTGGACGACTACATGTGCTTCGGCCTGGCCGCCGGCGATCACCTGAAGCAGGCGCTCGGCGCCGATCCGGACTTCGTCATGGCCCAGATCCTGCGCGGCTATTTCTTCAAGATGTTCGCAATGCCGGCGCTCGAGCGCAAGGCGGCGCAGAGCGCGGAGAAAGTACACGAGCTGATTGCCGCGCGCGGCGCCACCGAGCGCGAGCGCGGCCACGCGGCGGCGCTTGCGGCCTGGGTCGACGGCGATCTGCGCGAGACCACGCGCCAGTGGGAGGCGATCCTGAGCGATCATCCGCGCGACCTGCTGGCCCTCAAGCTCGCCCATTTCACCCATTTCTATCTCGGCGACGAACAAGAACTGCGCGACTCGGTCACCCGTGTGCTGCCCGCCTGGGACGAGGCGGTCCCGAGCTACAGTTATGTGCTCGGCATGCATGCCTTCGGGCTGGAGGAAGCGGGCGACTACGGGCAGGCGGAAGCTCAGGGCCGCAAGGCGGTCGAGCTCGGGCCTCGGGACCCCTGGGCGATCCACGCGGTCACCCATGTGATGGAGATGCAGGACCGCCGGCGAGACGGCATCGCCTGGGTCTCGGGCCTCGAGCCGCACTGGACCGGCTGCAACAATTTCCGCTTCCACATCTGGTGGCACCGCTGCCTGATGCATCTGGAACTGGAGCAGTATGACAGCGTGCTCGAACTCTATGACCGGGAAGTGCGCGCGGACTCGACCGAGGAATATCTCGACATCACCAACGCCACCTCCATGTTGTGGCGGCTCGAGGAGCGCGGCGTCGATGTCGGTGCCCGCTGGGGTGAACTGGCCGAGCGCTCGGAAGCGCGCATCGACGATCATCTCCTGATCTTCGCCGATGCCCATTTCTATCTGGCGCTCGCCGCAACCGGCAGCGCCGATGCCGCGGAGCGTATGCTGAAGTCCTTGTCGGACGTGCCCGGCGGCGATCAGGTGACGGCGGCCCGGGTCGCGCGTCACGTCGGCCTGCCCCTGTGCCAGGCCATCGGGTCCTGGTATGCGGGCGATTACGGCGCGGCCGTCGACCGGCTGGCGCCGGTCCGCGGTTCCTTGTCGGAACTGGGCGGCAGCCATGCCCAGCGTGACCTGTTCCACCAGATCCTGATTTCGTCCGCCGTGCGGGCAGGGCGGTTCGATCAGGCGCGCGACCTCCTGGCCGAGCGCTCCGCGTCGAAGCCGGGCAACGCATGGACCTGGAAGCGCCTGGCCCAGGCGCTCGACGGCCTGGGCGATGCGGCGGGCGCGGCGGATGCGCGCGCCAGGGCCGACACCCTGCTGGCGGCGTAAGGAGACCCGTGACCGTGAATTTCGAACTGACCACAGGGCAGCGCGACCTTCAGGCCCGCGCCCGCGAACTGGCGCAAGGCGAGATCGCCGCCCGCGCCGCGGAGACCGACCGCACCGAGCGGTATCCCTGGGACAATGTGAAGGCGCTCAATGCGGCCGGCTTCATGGGGCTAACCATCCCCAAGGCCTATGGCGGACCGGGCCTCGGCTTCTTCGACGCGGCTCTGGTGATCGACGAGATGGCCCAGGCCTGCGCAGTGACCGGCCGGATCGCGGTCGAGGCCAATATGGGCGCGATCTCTGCCGTCATGCATTACGGCTCGGAGCACCAGAAGAAGTTCGCGGCCGAGTTCGTGCTCGGCGGCGACAAGCCCGCCATCTGCATCACCGAACCCGATGCCGGCAGTGCCGCAAGCGAAATGACCACCCGCGCCGACAAGCGCGGCGGAGCGTATGTCATCAACGGCAGGAAACACTGGATCACCGGCGGCGGCGTGTCGCGCCTGCATCTGGTCTTCGCCCGCGTGTTCGACGAGGCCGGCGAGGAGCAGGGCATTGGCGGCTTCCTCGCCGTGAGAGACGAGACGCCGGGGCTGGTGATCGGCGCGCGCGAGCCGACCATGGGCCTGCGCGGCATCCCGGAGGCGGAGATCCTGTTTGAGGACATGGAGGTGGCGGACGCCATGATGGTGGTGCCGCCGAGCGGCTTCGCCCGGGGCTTCGCCGATCTCATGAACGCCTATAACACCCAGCGCGTCGGCGCCGCCACCGTGGCGCTCGGCATCGCCGATGGGGCCTACAGGCTCGCTCTCGACTACGCCAAGGAGCGCGAGCAGTTCGGCCGGCCGATCGCCGAGTTCCAGGGCCTGCAATGGATGCTGACCGACATGAGCATCGCGATCGATGCCGCCCGCCTGATGATCCACCGTGCCGCCCTGAGCGCCGCGCCCTTCCCCGATGTCGAGCTTGCCGCCAAGGCCAAGATCTTTTCCTCTGAGATGGCGATCAGGGTCACCAACGATGCCCTGCAGATGTTCGGCGCGCGCGGCTACTCGCGCAACCGGCCGCTCGAACGCATGGCGCGCGATGCCCGCATGTTCACCATCGGCGGCGGCACGGCGCAGATCCTGCGCACGGTCGTCGCGTCACGCCTGCTCGGCCGCAAGCTGCCCCAGACTCGAGACGGCTATCTCAAGCTGATGCACAACTACAACAAAGCCGCGGAGTGATTTTACCTTTAACGGCAGAGCGTTAGGCCGGCGCCCTGGTCTTTAAGGTTTTGTTTACTCTGACTGCCGGTGCAGCTCGTGGCAGGAGCAGTGCACGCCGCCGCCGGCGAGTGCGAACATGTCGTACTCGACCGCGAAGACCTCGAAGTCCCTCGCCTCGAGCTCAGCGTTCACATTCACATTATGCGCCATGGAGAGCACGCGCCTGCCGCCCAGGCTGACCAGGTTGCCGCCGAGCTTGACGCAATCGGCATAGGCGACGGGTATGCGCTCGATGTCCTGGCCGTCGAGCCAGTCGAGCGCGTAAGCCGGCAGGGCGTCTTCGCACACCAGCGCAAGACCGCGCTCCAGCATCACCACCACCGCGTCCATATGCACGAACTGCGGCGGGATCGGCACGATATAGGCGTCCCAGTCCTTATCGCGCAGCCAGCCGGAGACCTGTTCGGCGCCGGCCCTGGTCGAGCGGTCGCCGGAGAACCCGAGCAGTGCCGTGCCCGGCTTGACGATGACGAAGTCGCCGCCCTCGAAATGATCCGCCGTCACCCATTTCCAGATCGGAATGCCGGCCGCGCGGTAGAACTCCGAGGCGACCGCATAATCGCGCCGCCTGGGCGGCGTCTGGATGCTTGCAATCACCGCGCCCCATGGGGTCATGAAGCTGGAGTCGCGGGTGAACACGCTCGACGGCAGGCCTTCGTCGGCCTCGACGAAATGGCAGGTCACCCCGTTCGCCTCGTAGATGTCGACCATCCGGCGGTGCTGCTTCATCGCCGCCTGCTTGTCGAACCGGTAGCCCATTGCCTCCTGGTTGGCGAGGGTGACGGCAGAGATCGAGTTGAGCGGCACCCAGCGGAAGTGGTCGGGCTTGCCGAGCAGAACATCGGTCAGGCGGCCGGTCTGGGCGTCGACGCCCCATGGAACCGCACCGTCGCCGGCCTGTGAAGTTTCGCTGTTAATGGTGTGCATGGATCGACCCCTTAACGTCTGTCCCGTTGCGCTATTATACCGCGGACGCGACAGTCTGTCCGACCTCGCAAAGGTCCGATCGCGTGACTAGTTTGCCGACAGCTCCGGGCGACAAGAACAGGTAAGCATATGATCAGCCGGATCCTTCGCGGCAGCGCCACAATCGTCTTTGCCGCCGCCGTCTTTTCAAGCGCCACCACCGCCGGTAGTGGCGCAGAAGCAGTCCGATTGGCGCAGGTCACGACCACGCCGAAGGGCGATCTGCTGAACCAGACGCCTGCCGAGCAGAAGGACGCCTGGACCGTCAGTTGCCGCAAAAC
>JBPCWF010000615.1:0-3072 GCA_051009775.1 Hyphomicrobiales bacterium
GACACGACGCGCTTGCCCTTGTAGACCGTCTTCTTTGCGTGTGCGGAGGTGAAGTTGTACTTGACGACCGTGGCGTTTGCGCCCGTTGCGATGCCGAAGCACATCAGCGCGGCCAGACCGAATTTGACGAAATTCCTGTTGAACATCCCAGCTACTCCCTCTTTGCCGCACCGGGCGTGCGACCCTTGAGTCTCTAAATGGGACGTGGAGCAGAAAAGTTCTGTGATGTAGATCACATAATTGGCGTTTTGCGCCGCTGATAGCGGTCAGACCGGGGTTTTTTGGGGGCAGGCGGCCGGGTCCGCGGCTTAGGCGGGCCCGTTGATGCTCGGTGCGACGGCCTGGAACGTACCGTCCAAAGTCGTGCCGATGGCGAACACAGAGGTGATGATGGCCAGGGCGATGGCGGCCACGATCAGGGTATATTCGATCGCGGTGGCTCCGTTCTCGTCCTTCACAAAGGGCTTCAACGTCTGCAGCATGCCTGTGTCTCCCGGTGGCCGGCCATCTTCCGGCGCAGGACACCAGTAAAACCGCGAAATGCCAAGAATCGCTTAGAAAATTAGATAAAGTTGCAACGATATTGCGGTTCCGGCCGGTTTCCGGGGGTTAGACGTCCCGCTTGATCTTTTCCAGGAGCTTTATGCAGGCCTTGTAAAGCAGGCGTTTGGAATCGTCCGCGGTGAACATCGGCTCTATGTCGAGCATCCTGTACGGAGACACGAGCCGTTTACCGTAGTCTTTCCAGCCGACCTTTTCGGTCACCGAATAGGTCGACAGGGTCTGACCGGTTTCGACGACATAAAGCCGGGCGGCGACCGTGAGCTTTGGCCGCCAGAAGAACGGAATGATGATGCGGTGAACGGGAACCGGGATGAATTCGCCCGATTGGAATTTTGGAACAATGACATCCAGGGCGAGATCGCTGTCTTTGGGCGGGTCCCTGGACGAAATCGGCGGCAGGGTGAACAGCCCGGTCAGCGCTTTTCGAATTTCACCATCCAGATCTTCAGGGTTCAGCAATCCGGTGATGTCGAAAATGCTGGTGACGGCCGTGGACTCGAAGAACCTTTTGAAGTCCGTTCGCGGAGCGACCGCCAAAGCCCCCAGGAAGATCCTGGGCGGCTCCCTTCTGAACAGTTTTCTAAGCCAGTTCAGCACGGCCCGGCCGTCCCCGCGGGCATGTCATGCACGACCGCAATCACCACTTGACGCCTCGGATTATCATGACATGGACGTGGTGTGTACCGGGCTCGAGTCAAGTTCCAGCCGGGCCGCCCCACGTCCCCATCCTCCGGTGGACAGTGCCCGACGGCGCCGATAGCATCTGCGCCCAGCCCACCGGACGAGGTGTCTCATGACCAAGCCCGGCCGAATTGACCGGATCGACCTCAAGATTCTGGCGGCCCTTCAGAGCGATGCGCGGATCACCAATCAGGCGCTTGCGGACCGGGTCGGCCTGTCGCCCAGTCCGTGCCTGCAACGGGTCAAACGGCTTGAGCAGAGCGGCGTCCTCGCCGGTTATCTCGGCCGCATCGCGCTCGGCGACATCGCGCACGCCGTGTCAGTGATCGCCACGGTGTCGCTCGAGAGCCATGCCAAGGAGCAGTTCGACCGGTTCGAGCAGGTCGCGGCCGGCATCCCCGATCTGGTCGAATGCCACAAGGTGTCCGGTCCGTTCGACTATTTTCTGCGCTTCGTCTGCGAGGACGTTCCGACCTATGAGCGGATCAGCGACGAACTGCTGCGCGACGGGCCGAAGGGCATGAAGGTGTCGAGCCATGTGGTGCTGCAGGAGACCAAGCCGTTCACCGGCTATCCGTTGGACCGGCTGATCAAGACGGACGGCTGAAGCGGCTCTCAGGTTGGTCCCAGCCAGACCGACACTTCCATGCCGTCCTCCGCCCCGCCGCGGTGGGCGCTTTGCGCCCGATGCAGGGTGCTGCGATAACGGCCGCCGCCGCGTACATGGTCGAGATAGCCGTCGAGACGGTCGGCATGGGCAATTACGTTATCGGCGACAACGACGGAGCCCTCGTGCAGCAGGCCGCGGCTTTCAATCCCGACCAGGTCGCGCCGGTAATTGCCGGCATAGTGGTCGACCAGCACGAGGTCGAACGTGCCGTCGAGCGTGTCGATAATATCCGCGGCCTGTCCCTCGACGACCGAGACGATGTCCTGCAACCCCGCATGCGCGATCATCTCGCGGGAGATGCGGGCATGGTCGCGGTCATGTTCGAGGCTGATCAGCTCGCGCGGCGGCCAGACCATCAGCCGCGCCATGCGGATCGCCGAGTAGCCGAAGAAGCTGCCCAGCTCGAGCACCCGTCCGGGTTCGGCCTCTGTGACCACCCGGTCGAGCATCTCGCCCTTTTCCGCGCCCAGATGCATCATCGCGTCGTTGTGCTTCATGGCGAAGTCGTCGACTGCCGCGATCACCGCGTCCGGGTCGCCCGGCGCGGCAACCGCCCGAACATGGCCGAGAAGGTCGTCAAGTGATGCTGCGGACATGGCTTCCCCTGAGGTGGTGGGCTCTATATGGCATCCCCGAACGGCAGGGCGGCCTGCGGCAGCCCGCGCATCGCGTCGCGGAAGGCGTGCGGCGTATCGCCGGTATGGGTGCGGAAGAACCGGGTGAAATAGGACGCGTCCTCGAAGCCGAGGCGATGACCGATTGCCTTGACGCTGCGCGGTGTCAGCGCCAGGTCGCGGCGCGCCTCGAGCAGCAGCCGGTCGTGCAGCGTCTGCAGCACCGTGCGGCCCATGACCTGGCGCGCGATCTGGTTGAGACGCTTGGCCGAGATGCCGAGTTCAGCGGCATAGAACGCGGTCGACCGGTGTTCCAGGAAATGGCGGTCGACCAGTTTCAGCAGCGCTTCGATGCGCTCCGCATAGCGGTAGAGACCGAGCCCGTTCTGGCGTCTGGCGATGCGGGCGACCGCGGCCATGAGTGCGGCGAGCAGCGGCCGGATCTGGTGCCAGTCCGGCGGCTCTGTGCGGCGCTCGCGCTGAAGCAGGTCCCACAGCGGTCGAACATCCGCGCCGGTCGCCTCGTCAAGCGCAACCTCGGGC
>JBPCWF010000616.1:0-4351 GCA_051009775.1 Hyphomicrobiales bacterium
ATGTCGATATAGTCTTCCGGCGTCTGCGGCCCGTTGACCAGCCAGCGCGCCCCGGCACGCTGGCGCAGCGCATCGTCGACATTCTCCGGATAGTTGGAGAACATGCCGAACGAGCAGTTGCCGCGCACCACCGTGTTGGCGCCGGAAAAGCTTTCCATCAGGACACCCGTAACCTCCTGCTGTCCGGCCGACGAGCGGTCGTCGCTGCGCTTCGCCGCCACCTGGTCGATGTCGTCGACCGTGCCGAAACCGATCACCCTCGGGTCCATCACGTTGGAGATGAACTGCTTGCAGTTCTGGCCCGACTTGCCCTGGTAGGAGCTGATCTGGTCGATGCCGAAATTCTCGTAGTGGAAGGTGTAGTTGGCGATGTCGCAATAATCCTTCATCAGCCCGGCGATCATCTGGATGAGCGTGGTCTTGCCGGTGCCCGGAAAGCCGTCGCCGATGAAGGTGAAGAGAAACCCGCCGAGTTCGACGAATGGATTGAGCTGCCGGTCGAAATCGTAGGCCATCAGCATCTTGGCGAGCTTGATCGACTGGTATTTGGCGATGTGGTTGCCGATCACCTCGTCCGGCTTCTTGAACGTCATGATCAAGGGCTTGCGGCGCGCCCGCTCCTCGATCTCAAGCCCGTTGAGGGTGAAATCGTCGCCGTCGAGGCGGATGTGCATCTGGTCGAACGTCTTGATCTGCTCGAACCGGGCATGCCGCGCCATCAGGCCTTCCAGTGTCGCGCGCGCGAACGCCTTAGCGCGCGCCAGGAGCTGGGCATCGTCCGGCGCGCCGGAGATCGACTTGTCGAGGCCGTAGATCAGGCTCTTGGCCGCGTCGTGCGGCGTGTCGAACATGAACGACGGGTCGGGCACATCGGCGGTCGGCTCCGCGTCCGTCTCGATGGTCTGGAGCAGGTAGCTCGCGGCCGTGAACAGGGCGACGAAGGCGGCGGACCCCAGGAGCTTGTGATAATGCGTGGCCTCGTCGCCGGCGAGCGTTGAGGACTTGTTGCGCGCGGCCAGCGCCTCGAGCTCCGTCTGGCGCGAGAACACGTCGACCACCGCAAGTCCGATCGCGACCCCGCGCCTCAGCGCGAAGGCGAGACGGTGCTGCGCCGGGCTCATCATCTCGTCGTCCGATTTCACCGCGGAAATCGTCTCGAGGATCTTCACCTCCGCGGTGCGCTTCACCGACGTGGTCGACACGGTCGAGACGAACCGGCGTCTGGTGCCGGCAATCTCGACATTGGACCGGTTGTCGTCATCGTCGACGATCACGGTCGCGCGCTTGATCAGCGCATGGGCGGCCGGGATGTGCTTTGCGATGTCGTCTTCCTGCAGGGTTGTCAGTCCGATATCCATGACTAGCCTCACGCGTGTCGGATGATGTGATCGCCGCTGGCGATGTAGCACCGGTAGTCGCCGAAGATCTGTTCAGTCTTGCCCTGGGCGAAGACGGCCTGGAACGCCTCGTGGGGCACCAGGGCCCGGCGTTCGACCGAACTCACGCCCTGTTGCACGCAGTCCAGATCCTCCGTGTTGATGTAGAAGATCTCCTCCGGCGCCGAGCGGCCCCAAAGTCCCCACCGGGCGGGCTTCTGCTCCTTGGAGTAGATCTCCTGGGCGGTCCAGGTGAAGAGCCACATGCTGTCCGGATCGTCGACCCGGTCGAGCACGCCCTGGATCTCTTCGTTATGCGCCGTGATGCCGCCGGCATAGAACGGCCCGAGCACGAACCGGCGCATCTGCTTGGGATGCAGCGTCGGAAAGTCGGCGTCGAGCGCGGACGCGATCGTGGTCAGCGTCAGACCGTAGCTCGACTGGCTGCGCACGAACGCCGTGAAGGCATCGCTCAGTTCCGGGTTCGGCAGACCGGGCACCGCATCGCCTTCGGGCCACGGCCGCCGCTCCTTGTCGGGCGGGCGCAGATCCTCGCTCGAATCCTCGATCACCGCGACATAGACCAGCGGCAGATGGGCCGTGCCGTCGAAGGCCGCCCACTGGACCACGTAGAACGGCCGCCCGGTGCGGCGGTTGACCGAGACGCGCACGGTTTCCGGCGCCGTTTGTTCGGCGAACACCGGGCGGTCTGTGAGCGTTTCGTAGTAAAGCCGTTCGGCCATCAGCTTCTGATAGCGCTCCGGGAACCGTTTGAAGCGCAGGATCTCGTTCGCCATATCGTTGCGGATCGCGCCGGGCGCCGGCATCCGGCTGAGCGTGGCTTCGGCGTTCCTGCGGTCGTTTTCCAGCTGCAGCACATGCTGGAAGATCGGGTAGCCGGACTCGCGCGTGTCGATCTTGAACTTGTCGGAGAACCGGCTGGCAAGCTCCCAGCAGGTGAAGGAATTGCGCAGGCGGTCGAGATGGGACCGGCAGATCTGGTGGATCAGATTGTGCCGCTTGACCCACTGGCGTTCCAGCTCGAACACGCGCTCAAGCCCGTCGAAGGCGGCATCGACCGCCTCGAAGTAGCGCCTGATGCCGGCCGCCGCGCCCGTCATCTCCTTACCGCGGATTGAGGCGTGCGCCTGCACTATTGTGCGTAGGACGAGGTTTCGTGTTTCGCCATGACCTCGGAGAAGCGGCGGGCGAAGGCCTCATCGGCAAGCTTCTTGCGGCGCTGGATCTCCTGTGTGCTCAGCATGTTCTTCTCATGCAGTTCGAGCAGATCGGCGATATGCGACTGCGCCGCCGCGCCGATGCCGGCCATGGTCTCCTCCGCGGCGGTGTCGACCTTGGAGCCGAGCGTGTTGATCTGGTGGGCGACATCCTGCTGCGCCGCCGTCTTCAATGAATCTTCCAGCGATTTGTACAGCACGATCCTCTGTTCCGTATCGATCGCCAGCTTGTTGATCAGCGTCTTCTGCGCCGCGATCTGGTTGTTCAGGCTGTCGACGAAGGTCTGGAACATGGACGTGTAGCGCTCCAGCGTCTGAGACGCCGCGAGCAGTTCCTGCTCCCGGGCCTGCGCCTGGTTATATTCGGTCGCAAGCTCCGAGCGCTGCCCCTCGAGTTTGGAGCGTTCGGCCTGTTCGGTCGACGCCGCGATCTGGTTTTCGACATCGAGCAGCATCGGGTTCAGCTCCTCGATCCTGGTCTGCGTCGCCTTGAGCTCCTCCGTCACGGACTGGCGCCGGGCAATGACCTTTTTCAGGCTCTCTTCCGAACTCGCGTAGCGCTGGTCGAGCACCTCGCGCTGGCTCTTCAGGATCTGCACGATCGTGTCCGACTTGGACAAAAGGTCCTGCAGGTTGGACGCCAGCGACGTGGTGCGCACGCGGTCGTTGCGCATCGCCTTGGCCTTGGTCTGGGAAAAGATGCCGACCAGCTTCTCGGTGAAGTTGAAGCCCTGCATGCTCTCGAATTCGGAGCCGAAGGAATTGGTCACGTCCTCGAGCCCGATGATGAGATCGGCGATATTCGACTCCATCACCTTCTGCTGCGAGAGCACGTCTTCGATCCGGGCGTTCTCGATATCGAAATTGACATCGCCGAACGAATCCGTCTCGGCCACCCTGTCCAGAATCGCGCTGCCCTGCTCGATCTTGGACTGCATTTCCTCGACCAGTCCCTGGGTCTTTTCGATCTCGCGATCAAACTGTTGTGTCGATACCACGGCACTGACCTCCCTCAATTTCCGTCGCCTGTACACTGCCTATATAGGAAGTTTTCGCTAGTTTTGAAACGAAATTACGCACCTTTCTGAAAAAAAACGTATAATTAAGTAGAAAAGTCAATCTATTTCGCAGGATTAATCAATTGCATCTTGAGATATGAAATAAATATATTTCATGAGCGAAAAAAAATGAATAGAAAACAGATTTCAACAGAGAAAAGGCGCGAGTCTCCGCGAAAAAGTGAGGGCGCTGGGGGAATCATGTTTCGTTATTCAGGGGCGAGCTTGCGGGAAGTTGCGGAACAAACCGTTCGTCTCGCCCATCTTTACGGCGGTCCGCTCCGCGCGCCAAGCTAATCTGGCGTGCCGCCGGGGGCTTTCGCGCCGTATTCCGGATGCAGCGCCTCGCCCAGGGCCTTTCGCAGCGCGCTGGTGTCGCGGTAGACGGTGGTCGCCTGATCCGTGAAGGTCACATTGAGGTTCGCCACGTCCATGTCGGTCTCTAGGTCGCGCACGACGCGTTCGGCCTGCCGGCGCCCGTCCCGGTCGAATGCCAGCCGGTCCTCGACCCGCACGCCGCCGCGCAGTGTGCGCAGTTCCGCCCGCAGGAAGGCCAGCGAGCCGTCCGTCCTGAAGCAGTAATCCTGCGTCTTGACCCACTCGCCCGAGGGGCCCGCGTCGAAGCGGTGCGCGGCGGCGATCCGGGCCTTGAGAAAATGGACGGTGATCGTTCCATGGA